>JBJTQD010000993.1:0-4507 GCA_046075445.1 Planctomycetota bacterium | reverse complement strand
CCCTACGCTAAGCTAAAGCGCCCTGTCGGGGCGAAGAGCCGTGAACAAGTGGTGCGTTGAACTTTGTCTTCACGCCTCAAGCCCAACAGTCTTCGTTGACCGGTTTTTCCTCGTCAACCGGGCTTCGCGCCAGCCCCCGGTTCGGCGGCTAATGCAAACGGCGTTCGGCGCAGGTCTCCCGACCTCGCCTCCGGTGCGTTGTCCGGCTTTTCTTTAGCTGCCGGTGGGTGCGCACCGCAGAGCGCGTGTTGTCTGAACTAAAATTTCCGGGGCGGATGCGACCCACCCTACGACTTTCGGGGCGAAGAGCCGTGTACCAATGGTGCGTTGAACTTTGTCTTCACGCCTCAAGCCTAACAGTCTTCGTCAACCGGCTGACTTGGATAGCCCGCGTTCCGCTTGCCCAGCTAGACGTTCTCGACAAACACGCCGCGGCGGCGACGTTCGGCTCTCCGTGCATCGTCAATTGCGTCGGCGACTTTCTTGATGTTGGCGATCCCTTTGAGAACCAATTGCGGGTGGCTCGCGTCCGAACTCTTCACCGTGATTTCACCCACATCGAGGATCCGTTGAATCGGTCCTTGTCGGAACGAGACGTCGTCGACGTCGATCAGCTCCACGCGATTGGTCGTTTGAAACAGAATGCCGTCGCGATGTTTGAGCCGCTGGTTGGTCAGCTCATAGTAGTGCGACAAACGGTGGTATCCGAACAAGCAAAGCAGCGCGGTCCAGATCGCCAGGATTACTCCGAGGACAACCCACCAAGCGACTTGGTTGCCGCTGAAGAACCATCCGACGACGACCAACATCGCAATTGAGACCACCGCCGCGGCGATCCATGAGCCGAACATCGTCCGCGCCGAGTACCCGCCGGTCCAGAGGACAGCTTCTGCGATGTCTTTCTGATCGGCTGGTCCGCCCGGTCGCATTGCTTGGCCGTATTGGGCTTTCGCATCCGAAGGGGCGTTCGATGAAGGCGTGCTGCCGGAGGGGGTTGGCTGGTCCGTCATGATTTACCTCGGTAACTATCCGGTGTTTGGTTTGTCTTGCTAAAGGTAGCCGATTGGCTGACGTTTCGGAAGTCACTCCCGTATTCTCTGCTGGTAGACGAATCTTGGGAATTCAAACGGAAATCCTTGCGGAATTACCGCACTCGGGCAAGCAGAACGGCTCGGCTGGGATTACAATCCGACGCAGGGAGTTTGTTCGAACTTGCCGCATTCTAAAATGATATGGCTTAGCCCGAACACCCTCTTTTTGAATATTTTTGTCCAGTGTGATGGTCGTTTCATGAAGTGTCCATTTTGCCGAATCGACAACGATAAGGTGATTGACTCCCGGACCAGCGAAGACGGGTTCAGCATCCGTCGCCGCCGCGAATGCCAGGGATGCAGCAAGCGATTTACGACCTACGAACGCGTCGCTGAACTGGACATGCGCGTCGTGAAGAAGGACGGCAGCCGCCAGCCCTTCAGTCCCGACAAGATTCGCCGCGGATTGGAGCTTGCTTGCTGGAAACGCCCGATTCCGACCGAGGCCGTCGAGCGGATCATCTGCGAGATCCTTCAGGAAATTTATCTGCTGGGAGACGAAGAGATCGAAAGCGAGCGAATCGGTGAGATGATCATGGAGCGACTCTTCAAGCTCGACCAAGTCGCTTACATTCGCTTTGCCAGCGTCTACCGCGAATTTAAAGACGTCAACGATTTCGTCGATGGAGTCCAGCCGTTCCTGTTCCGCAACAATAAGCAGCGCGAGCTGAAGCCATAGCGAGCCTGCTCCCAGTCCGCTTTCGCACGGCAAACATTCCCCACCCCAAATCGTCCAGCGTTAGGTTGAGACGACTCTTCGAGCTTTTTTGACTTTCAGCATGAGTTTGCTGGTGAACATGGAACTGAATCACTTTGACTCCGAAGGACGCGCACGGATGGTTGACGTGGGCGCGAAGCCCGAGACCGCACGCCGTGCAGTTGCCGCCGGCTGCGTCCGTATGCAGCCGACAACGCAGCAGCAAATCGAGGCCGGGCAAGTTGGCAAAGGGGATGTTCTCGCCATCGCTCGGCTCGCTGGAATCACTGGGGCAAAGCAAACCTCGAACTTGATTCCGCTTTGCCATCCGCTTCGTTTGGATGGGATCGACATCGAGCTAGAGTTCACCTCGCCCGGACTGCTGCAAATTCAAGCGACGGTCCGCGCGACAGATCGAACCGGCGTGGAGATGGAAGCATTGACTGCGGTCGCCGTTGCCGGCTTGACCGTTTACGACATGTGCAAAGCAATCGATCGCGAGATGCGAATCGAGCAGATTCAGCTTTTAGAAAAGACCGGCGGAAAATCGGGTGACTGGCGCCGTTCGGAATCGTCCGCGGCGACGGAAATCGAAAGCAAAAGGCGAGGATGAAAAAGCGAGCAAAGAAAAGCCGCGAGGCTGAGGTCGTTGACGAAGGCGCGGACTTGGAACTCGGCGTGACGCTGACTACCCCACCCGTGGAAGAGTTGTTGATCGAGCAAGCGGTCGAGCCGGCAGTTCGAGTCGGTACCCTGACGGTCGGTCGCGGACAGTTGGCTCGGCATTTGGCAAACGCTTGGACTTCGTCGACTATCGATTGCTTGGTGCTCGACTCTTATCACGCCGAGCGGCTTGCAGAGGCGGAACCAGTTCCCGCGAATTTGTCGGTTTGCTGTGCGGCCGATTGGCCCGGCGAACAATATGATTTGGTTTACGCCCCACTGCGGCGGCGTGAGTCAGCCGAACTGAATCGCGACCTGTTGCAAGACGCATTTCAGCGGCTGCGAATCGGCGGGGAGCTGCTGGTCGGCATCGACTCGCTGGACCATCCGGCGCTGCTGGCGGAACTCCGCGAATGGGCTCGGCCAGTGACCCAGCACTGTGATCCTCGCGGCACAGTTTTTCGGCTGCGCAAGGAAGCCGAACTGAAACGAGTTCGGAATTTCCGCTGCGAAGTTGTCTTTCGCGACCGCGAGCGACTGCTGAAACTCGTCACTCGCCCCGGCGTCTTCTCCCACCGGCAGCTTGATCCGGGGGCGAGGCAGATTCTCAAGGCGATCGATGAAATTCGCGGCCGGAAATTGCTCGACTTGGGCTGTGGCAGCGGCGCGATTGCCGTCGCGCTCGCGGCGCGCGATCCGGGTCTACAGGTCTGGGCCGTCGACAGCCACGCGCGAGCTGTCGAAGCAACTCGTGTTGCCGCGGAATTGAATGAGCTGGAAAATCTACACGTTGTGCTCACGCATACGGCTGAAGTTCCCGACCCGGGGACCTTTGACTTGGTCACTTGTAATCCGCCCTACTTTGCCGACTTCGAGATTGCTCGGCGGTTTCTCGATGGAGCGGTCCGCGCGCTCAAACCGGGTGGCGATTGCATCTTGGTGACAAAGCTTCCGAACTGGTACCGCGAACACGCCGGGCAGTGGCTGGAGGATGTGGAGACCTGGGCTAGCGGGAATTACCATCTCGTCCGCGGCCGCAGGGGGTGACGCGGGGCGGACGCCGGGAGGACTGGGACAGATGGGACTCGTGAGACCTGTGGGACTCGTGGGGTTATGGGACAGAGAGAAATTTATTCCGCCGCGGATTGAGTTTTACGCCGGCGGTCGGCCGTGAGACCCTCGCCGAGCGAGGTTTGATTCCGCCGTATGGAACGGTCGTGTTATTTCGCTGCGCTCGGCGTGGGTCTCCCGACCCCGCCGATTCTTGGACCTTCGGTCTCCCTCTTGGCATCTACTTAGCGTTCAGCGTCGAACCGCCCGTGCCCCAAAGCGGGCGACGGCCGGTTCGATCTTTTTGTTTTTTGTTTTCTCTTACCCGAGGTCGGTGGTGGGCCTCAAGACTCGAGCTTCATCCGCTCCACGGCCGCGAGGAGACCGTCGATCGTTTGTTCCTGAATCCGGTGCGGTGGATTCCAATCGAACCACTGGTAACCCAGATGCTCGGTCAGCTTAATTTCCGCCGGCTTGGTCAACTCGGCGAGGAAAATCACCAACTGCTTATCCCGCAGCTGCCCGCCCGCCTGGCGCCACGGAACCTGGTAGTCGAGCGTGTACCGGAATTTTGGGTCGAGCCGAATCGCGTCGGCTTCGATTCCCGTTTCCTCCCAAAGCTCGCGCAGCGCGCACTGCGTTTCCGTTTCACCCGGATCGACATGCCCCTTGGGCAAGTCCCAGCGGTCGGCGTGGCGCATCAAGAGGAAAGAGCGGTTTGGCTCGGAGCGAAACAGCAATACACCGCATGACTTGAGGGGTTCCATCAGCAATCTCTTCCTGCAAACTCCAATTTCAGCCTGCGCAACCTATCGCCCAGCCAACCGCCTGAAAACTCCCCCGAAGCGGGATGGCCCGAGCATGCTTTCGGCAGGCCAACCTGTTTTGCACTACAATTCACTCCGACGAAACTGTTGGCGTCAAATTTACTGGCCAGCGGCGGGGTCGGGAGACCCGCGCCGAGCGCTAATAAGATTCGGGAGAACCGCGCCGAGCGCTGGGCGCA
>JBJTQD010000992.1:0-10009 GCA_046075445.1 Planctomycetota bacterium | reverse complement strand
GGGGTCCATTCTTCTCCCACGACGGGCAAAAGATTTGCTACCGGCATTTCGATGAAAGCGGAGCAGTCGCCGAAATCTACACCATGAATCTCGATGGTTCGGACAAGCGACAGTTGACTCGACTGGGCGCGATGTCTTGGGCGCCTTTTTTCCATCCCTCGGGCGAGTATCTCGTATTTGCCACCAACCGACATGGTTTCAGCAACTTCGAACTCTATCTGGTTGATGCCGCTGGCAAATCTGAACCAGTACGCGTCACGGCGACTGATGGGTTTGATGGACTGGCGAGTTTTTCGCCCGATGGAAACACGCTTACGTGGACCTCGAATCGGACCAGCAATAACTCCTCGCAAATTTTTGTTGCCAAGTGGAATCACGAAGCCGCTCGCAAGGCACTCGGCATTGACAGTAGCTCCGCAACGGCAATCGACCCCGATGCGCAGGAGTCGGCACAGACCAATGCCGCGGAGACGACCGCCGACTTCCGCGAACTCGACCTGATGAAGCACGTCGACTATCTCTGCCATCCATCGCTCGAGGGACGGATGACCGGAACGCCAGGCGAACGGAAGGCGACCGCTTATGTTGCCGCTTACTTTGACTTTCTCGGCCTGCAGCCGGCTGGCGAAACTGGCAGCTGGTTCCAGACATTCGAATTTTCGGCCGGCGCCCAACTGGGTGCCAACAATACTCTCAACGAGAACGGCAACAGTTACGAGCTAAACAAACAATGGCGTCCGTTGACCTTCTCTAAGACGGGTCAAATCGATGCGGCTCCGGTCGTCTTTGCGGGCTATGGGATTGTCGCTCCCAAAGATGGCGACAACGAAGAGTACGACTCCTATGTGCACCTCGACGTGAAGGACAAGTGGGTTCTGATGTTCCGCTACCTACCTGAAAAGGCAAGCGACGCGCAGCGTCAGCACCTGCAGTACCACTCGAACCTGCGAAAGAAGGCGATGGACGCGCGGGACAAGGGTGCACGCGGAATCATCATCGTCAGCGGCCCGACTTCGCTCGCTCGCGAACAGCTGGTTCCACTGGAAAAAGACTTCTCGATGAGCGGCTCCAGCGTCGCAGCGATCAGCGTTACTGACGAAGTTGCTGCGGCCTGGTTCAAGCAAGCTGGCGAAGAACTCGGCAAGTTGCAGGACGCGCTCGACACGGGCAAACCGAAAATGGGCTTTGAGCTGCCGAACGTGAAAATCGGTGCCCAGATTGAAATGACTCAGGTCAATGTGACCGGCCGCAATGTGGTGGGACGCCTTGTCGTCGGCGACACACAGAGCGAACAAGCAATCATCATCGGCGCTCATATCGACCACCTTGGCAACGGACGGAGCGGAAATTCGCTCGCCCGCGACGACGAGTCGACCTACATCCACTTCGGAGCCGACGACAACGCTTCAGGCGTTGCCTCGCTGCTGGAGATCGCCGAATATCTCGCCAAGCAGAAGAAAGAAGGCAAGCTCAAAGGCAAACGCGACATTATTTTTGCCGGTTGGAGTGGCGAGGAACTCGGCCTGCTCGGATCGCAGCACTACGTTGAGAAAGTACAAGCCGAATTGAATCCGGCGGCTACCGACCCGGTGACCGCGGCTCATGCGAGTGGTTCCGGCAGTAAGTCGATCGCTCCGCGAATCGTCGCCTGCCTGAACATGGACATGGTCGGCCGGTACAACGGCTCGCTGGTTCTGCAAGGCATTTCATCTTCACCCTACTGGAACAAGGCCGCGGAAAAGAACGCGACGGTGGGACTGACGCTGAAACTGAGCAACGACACGAACTTGCCAACCGACGCGAGTTCGTTCTATCGAGCCGGGGTGCCGATCCTTTCGGCCTTCACTGGATCGCATACCGATTACCATACGCCGCGCGATACGGCCGACAAATTGAACTATGCGGATATGTCGCGGATTGCAAAGCTGATCGGCTTGGTCGCCCGCGGCTTGGCGACTGACGAAGCGATACCGAGCTTTACCGAAGCCAAGGCGGAAACTGCAGAACGTCCTCGCGCTGCGATGCGAGCTTACTTGGGGTCGATTCCCGAGTACGGGGGAGACATCAAGGGCGTGCTGCTGGGTGGCGTCACTGCGGGCTCTCCGATGGAAAAAGCCGGTGCGAAAAAGGGTGACGTGATCGTCGAGTTGGCTGGTCGCAAGATCGAAAACGTCTACGACTACACCTACGCGATTGAGGCACTGAAGATCGGCCAAGAGACGACGCTGACCGTGCTGCGGGGCGAAGACAAGGTCGAAATGAAGGTCACACCAGGCCGACGCTAGACCTGTAAATCAAGCGGGGAAACCTCGTTTGAAGTGTGTTTGCTTTTTCTTGAACGCTTGCGAAAGCGCATGAGCAACTGCTGCGTTGATTGGTTTCCATCAGCGACCAAGGCCAAACGGTTCACGACTGTTCTCGTGAGCAGAAAGAAAGATTCTTTATTTTGCCTCTGAGAGATCCCCAGACAAAAACCCTCGCTCCCCCTCGCCACCTTGGGTGAGATGGGGTCGGGGGTGAGCTGGTTTCCGCCCGGTTTCCAATTTCGGCCTTACCCTCTGCGCCTCACTGAGCAGTCCGGATCTGCAGATTCGTAACCTCACTCGCGGCTACTTTCCTGCTGCCTTATCCCAAGCCGCCTCGCCGCCGACGATCGGCAAGCTGAGTGTGGTTGCCGAAAGGTCGATGCTCAGTTCAGTGCCTGGCTCGGGCCAGAGGGTAAAGTCGCGGTCGCTGGAAAAGATCATCAGCGCGATTTGCTCACCCTTTGCGATCACCTGATCGTCGGGCTGGAGCGTGAAATCAAGCTCATAATACTGTCCGGGGACGAGCGGTTCGCTCTTTTCGAGTGACTTGTAGTTTTGCGGGTCAGCCCAACCGCGGGTGATGATGTTGTCAGTGATCTTGCCATCTTCCTGCCATGGAAGAGCGACCAGCCAAACCGAAAGATTCGCGGCTGGCTTGCTCGATGCCAATTTGATTTTCAGCTTGGGCGTTCCCGAAAGATGCAGTTCCTCTTCCAGTGGCTGGGAGAGATAGAGCAGGCGGTGCGGCGATTCAGCAGCAGTTGCCAGCGATTGGCCGTCGCGATTAACGTCGTCGACCAATTTTTCGACCAGGGTCGTGGTTACTTCCGTCCGGCTTAATGCGCCCTTTTGATTCCCGCCTGCCGAAGGAAAGAGCTGAACAAGTTTAGCCTCAGGATTGGGGTAATCTGGATAGGCGGTCGGCTTATTTCGTCGCGACTGCTCGCGCACGATCCAGGCTTTGGGGTCGTTCTCAACCCCGTTTTGCTGGTCGTACAAATAGCGAGTAAACCAGCGATTCACCTGCTTCAGCGGCGGGTCACCGCCATGGCCACCTTGATGAAAAAAGGACTGCAGCGGAATACCTTTTGCCTTGAGGGCTTCGTAAATCCGAACGCTGTGCTCAGGCATGACATTCCAATCATTAAACGCATGAGCCATCAAGGTCGCAGCCTTCACACCATCGATGCGGTTGAGGAGGTCGCGGTCTGCCCAGTAAGCGTTGTAGTCGCCGCTTTGACGATCGATGTTTTCGATCATCTCCTTATCGCGATACTTGGCATCGCAATCATCGCGAAGGTCAGGATTGCCGCTCTTGATGAAGTCATAAAGTACATCGACATCTTCGCCCATATACCCGCCGGGATGGCGCACTAGTCCGTGTGAACGGTAGTAGTGGTAATAAGAAGTGTTGGGAGCAACCGGAATGATCGCTGCGAGGCCCTCGACTCCAGTCGTAGCGGCAGCCAGCGGAATCGTTCCGTTGTAAGAGGTCCCGATCATGCCAACCTTTCCCGTGCACCACTCGGCTTTCACTTCTTCATCGCCGTCGGGCGTGGTGTAGCCCTTGGCGCGGCCGTTGAGCCAATCGATCACTGCTTTCGGGGCCATACACTCGGGGTCGCCGCCGACGGTGGGACAACCTTGAGAGAGCCCTGTTCCGGGCGCCTCGGAATGAACGACTGCAAATCCTCGAGGAACCCACTCGTTTACCAGCGAGTTGGAAATCATCTGCTTGTCGGTCATGTAGGGAATCGGCTCGGGGAATTCATGCTTCGGTGGTTCGGCACCCAGTTCATGCTTCGGGTCCCAGAAGACTTTCGGGCTATTGGAGCCCACGCCCGAGAAATAGGGACTCGACTCGTAAACCACCGGGACTTTCAGCCCCTCGGTGTCGGTTTGCTTTTGTCGGGTGACATCAACGTGCATGCGATCGTTTTTTCCATCGCCATCGCTGTCGAAAGTAGTTTCGACCCACAATCGTTGCCGGATCCACTCATTGGGGTCTTTGAACGCGGGGACGACTTGGGCTTGCCCATCTTCAAAAACGGGCCGAGCCGGTTCGTTTGGCTCACTGGGGGACTGTGCACAGACTGGCGGCGGGAGACAGCTCAGTGCGACTGCTGCGGAGACAATAAATCCAAGATCACGAATCCAAAAGCGAACAGACATCATCGCGGTTTTCTCGCAGGTTCAGAAACGAATTGTTTGCTCTCGGGATCGGCATGGGCCGCAAAGAGAGCGCTTAAACGACGCCGTCGGCCGCGACGAATCGCGCTGCCATCTGCTCCCCTGATCCACTGTCTCGTCAGGGACTCGGGAACGACTGAATGATTCTACCCCATTTCCACTTACCCGGCCGACTTTCAAACTGTTTTGGATTAAACTGGCGGGCGAACTCTGGAACTGACGTTTAACCCCCTGAGACCACTCTGATGAATCGGATTTCCTGCAATAGCCTCTACCGAGTTGCGTCGTACCGAACGCTTGCTCTCGCCGGTCTTTTCGTGGGACTTTTGTTTCTTCCGCAATCGCTGCTGGCGCTGCAAAGCGACCTTCCAGAGGGGATAAAACTTGGCTTGGGGCAAATCACCGAGGGCCGGGTAACGGGAACGATTTCTTTTCTCGCCAGTGATGAATTAGCCGGACGGGGGACTCCTTCACGCGAGTTCAATATCGCGGCCAGTTACGTCGCATCCCGTTTTCGAGGAGCAGGTTTGAAGGGGGGCGGCAAAGACGGCAGCTTTTTCCAAGAGACGATGATGCGCGAGATCAAGACGCCATCCTCTGGCGTCGTCTATCAAACAACGACCGGCGAGGATCTGCCGAATTACGGATTGCTAACCGCCACTGAACCGCTGGACTATTCCGGCCCGACTACCCTCGTCGATCCCGAGCAAGACTTCGCGCAACTGAAAATGGACGGTGTCGCGGTTGTAAAGTGGAATAGCGACGCCAAGGGTAACCGCGCGATCTCGCAAGTCGCTCGCTTGGCGAACTCGCTCAAAGCGGCCGGTGCCAAAGCACTGATTATTTACACGACGGACGAAAGTGAACTGGTGAAAGTTGGGCAAGCCGGTCGCGAGCAACCCCGGATCGAGTCGCCGCGCAGTCAGGTCAGCCTTCCCGTGCTGCTGGGCAAAGGCGACCCAGCCGTCGGCGAGGTGCGATTGACCGTTCCCGGAATCATCGTCAGCGAACTGCCGATGCGAAATGTGATTGGAGTTCTCGAGGGTTCCGATCCGGCTCTGAAAGAAGAAGCGATTGTCTTCACCGCGCACCTCGACCACCTTGGAGCTAAGCCAGGTACTGGCGAAGACAACATTTTTAATGGTGCCGACGATGATGCCTCGGGTTGCACCGCGGTCCTGACGCTAGCCGATGCGTTTGCCGCAATGCCCGAGCGACCGAAGCGATCGATCATTTTCATGACCTTCTGGGGAGAAGAGCAGGGGTTGCTCGGCAGCCGCCAGTTCGCTGCCGAGCCAACTTGGCCGCTCGAGAAGATCGTGGCCAACGTGAACATCGAGATGATTGGCCGACCTGAAGCCGGGGCAAATGAAAAAATTTGGATGACTGGCTGGCAAGCGTCTGACCTCGGAACCTTGATGAACGCCGAGTCAGGCAAGTTCGGAGTCGAGATCTTCGAGCACCCCCGCTTCAGCGCCATGCTTTATCGGGCCAGCGACAACTGGTCCTTTGTCGAAAAGGGAGTCGTCGCTCACAGCTTTTCCGCGGGCAGCCTGCATGAAGACTACCACCAGCCAAATGACGAATGGGACCGGCTGAACATTCCTCACATGACGCGAGTCATTCAAGGCCTGTTTGCCGGTTCGCAGGGATTATGCAACGGCTCGGTAACGCCAAAGGCCGTCAAGAAGTAGTCGCTCGTTCGACGTTAGGCCTGAAAACTTCCTTGCTGTAGGACAGCCATGAACAACGGATTTCGACTAGCTCAGGAGCAATACGCCGCTTTTGATGTCGATGTTGAAAGTGCGATGGCGCAGCTTTCAGCGATTCCGATCTCAATTCAGTGTTGGCAGGGAGATGACGTTGGCGGCTTTGAAAGTTCGGGCAGCGAGCTCGGTGGCGGCCTCGCTGTCACCGGCAACTATCCCGGCAAGGCTCGAAATGGGGATGAACTGCGGGCTGATGCCGAACAGGCGATGCGGCATCTGCCGGGCAGGCACCGCTTCAACCTGCACGCTTCGTATGCGGAGACGGGCGGACGCAAAGTCGATCGCGACGAACTGAAGCCGGAGCATTTTTCTGCGTGGATTGATTGGGCGAAGTCCCTGCAGATCGGGCTCGACTTTAATCCGACCTATTTCGCGCATCCACTCGCATCGAGCGGTATGACACTCGCCCATACCGACCCGGAGGTCCGCCAGTTTTGGATTCAGCACGGGCGTGCGACTCGACGCATTGCCGCTGCGTTTGGAACTGAACTCGGCGGCCCTGCGGTACACAACATCTGGATCCCGGATGGGATGAAAGACACGCCGGTTGACCGCTGGGGTCCGAGGGCGAGATTACAAGAAAGCCTCGACGAAATCCTTAAGGAGCGTTTATCCTCCGACCAGATTCTCGACTCCGTTGAAGGAAAACTTTTCGGGATTGGCTCCGAGTCGTTCGTCGTTGGTTCGCATGAATTTTATTTGGGCTATGCCAGCCGGAAGCAGATCGCGCTTTGTCTGGACAGCGGGCATTTCCATCCCACTGAGGAATTAGCCGACAAACTGTCTGCCGTCCTCGGTGCCGTGCCTCAAGTGTTGCTGCATGTCAGCCGCGGGGTGCGCTGGGACAGCGACCACGTCGTGGTGCTCAACGATGAGCTGAGGGGCATCGCTGTGGAATTGGTCCGCGGAAGATGCTTCGACCGCGTTCGGATCGGGCTCGACTTCTTTGATGCAAGCATCAATCGCATCGCAGCTTGGGTGATTGGTGTGCGAGCGACTCAGCAAGCGTTACTTCAGGCATTGCTTGAGCCGCTTGGTCTGCTGAAGCAGGCTGAACTCGACGGCGACTTTACGGCTCGGCTGGCGCTCCTGGAGCAGGCAAAGCAGTTGCCGTGGTCGGCGGTTTGGACAGAATTCTGCGCGAGGGCAAACGTTCACGCGGGCTGGGATTGGCTGCCTGAACTGCGTGTCTACGAACGCGACGTCCAACTCGCCAGGAAATAAGGCTTATCGGAGCAAGTAAAGCTGGCGGGTTTTCGTCGCAGTCTGTAGCGGCCGAGCTTACTTCGAAAACCAGCCGCTGAAAGGGACTTTCTCAAACAGCCACCAGCGAGGCTTGGGCTTCTTGCCGCGACGCAATCCAAATTCCCGCGTGGCAACTTCAGCAATGCGGGCAGCAATTTCTTTTGGGTCGTCGGTCACGATAAACCGATCGACGTCAGCCTGTCCAATCGTGCCTTCTTTGACCATCGTTTCTTGCAGATAGTCAAGCATCGGTTGCCAGAAGTCCTTCCCCGCGAGGACGATCGGAAAGCTCTCGACTTTTTCCGTCTGGACCAATGTCGAAATCTCAAACAACTCATCCAGCGTCCCAAATCCGCCGGGGAGCGCAACGAAGGCATACGAATACTTGGCCAACATCAATTTCCGGACAAAAAAGTATTTGAACTCGACGAACACATCGAGGTATTTGTTCGGTTCTTGCTCGAAGGGGAGAATGATGTTACAGCCGACGCTGTGACCACCGGCGTTCTTTGCGCCACGGTTGGCCGCTTCCATGATTCCCGGCCCGCCGCCAGTCATCACCGTAAAGCCGACCTTGGATAGCTCCTCACCGATCGCTTCCCCCAGCTTGTAATAACGATGGTTCTCTGGAAAGCGAGCGGAACCAAATACCGTCACACATGGCCCAACGAAGTGTAATTTGCGGAAGCCCCTAATCAGCTCGCCGAAGATGCGGAAGGCCCGCATCAGTTCGTTCCAACGAGAATTTGGTCCTTCGAGGAACAATCGCTCCTCGTTTGCCCGGCCAGTTGAATTAGGAATTTGATTCATATCGTCGACGAACAACTTTTCAGTTTCGGAATTGAAATACCGCAGCTTGCGAATCAAAGTCGATTCTCCGCATCAGGTTTGGCTAAGTGACGGCCTTGGGGCCCAGCCAAACCCTAGCATTCTTCCAACTTGAACTACTTGGGAAAATAGGAATCCGATTGCAATTCCTATGATGATTGCTCGAAAAACACCAGAAAACCAAGCAATCAGACCGCGAGAAACGGAACGACTGACATTTCCAATAGCCGAAGGAGTTGGCCTTGAACCCCTTTCAAGCAAGCGATAGGAGGCCAAGTTCACTAAGAATGAGGCCGATCGACTCGATCCCCTCGAGGCACTGGACAAGCGGATTTCGTATGAGAAGACTATCGACCCGAAGCTAGTCGAATCTGGGCGCGAGCTTGGGCGATTGTCTTGTTCTTGATTTCGACGAGTTCGGCTTTATCCGAGGCAGCGATTTGAGTCTTTTCGAGCAGTTGCTCAGCGGCCGTGCGGTCAATCTGATTCACGGGAACAGCTCGCCCAGTAAGAATCGAGACAACGTTATCAGCGACCTGAACAAATCCACCGTCAACATAGAAGCTGTTTGGCTTGCCGCCGGAAACCAAACGCAACTCACCAGGAGCCAACCTACCAATCATTGGAGCATGGCCCGCAAGAATACCCGCTTCACCATCCATCAAGGTGACGGTCACCGAGTCAGCCTGCTGGTCAATCGCCGTGCATTCAGGAGTTACGACGACAACTTGGAGGTTAGCCATAGCGTTTGCCGAGAATGAAAAGGTTTATCCGGGGAGGTGAAAACCCACCACTGCATTGAGACCGAGCGGAGCCGGTCCAAATCCAGCGAAGGGGAATGCGCCGCGAAGTGAATCGCGGCGCAACTGTCGCAGACTACTTCTTGGCAACAGCAGCAGCCATTCGCTTGGCTTGCTCTTCTGCTTGCTCAATGGCACCGACGTACATGAACGCGTCTTCTGGCAGGTGGTCCCACTTGCCATCGCAGATCTCTTCGAAGCTGCGAATCGTATCGGCGAGCGGGGTGATTTCACCCGGCTTGCCAGTGAAGACTTCGGCCACGAGGAACGGCTGGGAAAGGAAACGCTCGATACGACGGGCGCGATGCACGACCATCTTGTCCGATTCGCTCAACTCATCGACACCGAGAATGGCGATGATGTCTTGCAGTTCGCGGTATCGCTGCAGGGTCGTCTGCACGCGGCGGGCAACCGTGTAGTGCCGAGCACCGACGAATTGCGGGTCGAGAATACGGCTGGAAGAAGCGAGCGGGTCCACGGCAGGGTAGATACCCTTTTCCGAAATCGAACGCTCTAGGTAGATAACCGCATCCAACTGACCGAAGGCGGTGGCTGGAGCAGGGTCGGTGGGGTCGTCAGCAGGAACGTAGACGGCTTGCACCGAGGTGATCGCGCCTTTGCGGGTAGAAGCGATCCGTTCCTGCAGAGCACCCATTTCGGTCGCCAGCGTCGGTTGGTAACCCACCGCAGAAGGCATACGACCAAGCAGAGCGGACACTTCCGAACCAGCCTGCGAGAAGCGGAAGATGTTGTCGACGAACATCAGTGTGTCTTTACCGGTCATATCGCGGAAGTACTCGGCCATCGTGAGGGCAGAGAGAGCGACGCGGAGACGAGATCCTGGTGGTTCGTTCATCTGGCCGAACACCAT
>JBJTQD010000991.1:0-2506 GCA_046075445.1 Planctomycetota bacterium | reverse complement strand
CGGGGCTGGAGAAACCAGCCGAGTGCTGCTCTCAGGTAGAATACCGCCAGTCAATTCGTTCAGGAAGTCAAGCCTTCCGCCGAGCTGACTCGATTTCCGCTGCGGATGCTGAGTCCGACTAGCCAGTAATTAAAGGAGTCCTTGCGATGTTGCTCAAATACTTCTACGACCCGGTCTTGGCTCATGCTTCCTACATGGTCGGCTGCCAGCGAGCCAAACAGGCGATCATTGTCGATCCGGGCCGCGACATCGAACAGTACCTTCAAGCCGCCAAGCGCGAAGGGGTCGAAATCACGGCAATCGCAGAAACGCACATTCATGCCGACTATGTTTCGGGCGCGAGAGAACTGGCTGATCGCGTCGGGGCCAAGCTCTACGTGTCCGACGAAGGTCCGGCTGAGTGGAAGTACTCGTACGCCTCGCAGTACAGTCATCAGTTGGTGCACGATGGCGACGAGTTCATGGTGGGCAATATTAAGTTCACCGTCATGCATACGCCGGGCCATACGCCTGAGAGTATTTCGTTCCTAGTGACGGACAAGGGCGGCGGTGCAGACAAGCCGATGGGAATTTTTACAGGCGACTTCGTCTTTGTCGGGTCGATTGGTCGGCCTGATTTGCTGGAGCAGGCTGCCGGGATTGCCAACACAGCCGAACCAGGGGCGCGCGATCTGTTCAAGTCGCTGGCTCGCTTCAAGCAGCTTCCTGATTATCTCCAAGTCTGGCCGGCTCATGGTGCGGGCAGCGCTTGCGGCAAGGGGCTGGGAGCCATTCCGTCATCGACGGTTGGCTATGAAAAGCTCTTCAATCCGGCGCTGCAGTACCACGACGAAGAAGAGTTCGTGCGTTACATTCTGGCGGATCAGCCCGAAGCTCCAACTTACTTTGCGGTGATGAAGTATGTGAACAAAGTCGGTCCGCGCGTGCTGGGAGCAGGACACACGCATCGCATGCTCGACGTTAAGGAACTACCGGCCGCAGTGAAGGCGGGAACCGTCGTTGACCTCTCGGCGTCTAGCGAATTTGCTGCCGGACATGTCCCCGGTTCGATCAACATCCCCCAGTCGTTGCTCGCCGCTTGGGCGGGCTGGCTGGTTGATTACAAAAAACCGGCCTATCTGATCTGCAGTCCGCATCAACTCGAGTCGGCTGCGGCGATGCTCCATAAAATTGGCGTCGAAGAAATTTCTGGCGCTTTCGATTTGGCCGCAGTGAAAGCGGCTGGACTGGCGACCGAGAGTTTTGTCAGCGGCACGCCCCAGGACTTGCGGCACAAAATCGAAGCGGGGCAAGTTCACTTAGTCGACGTTCGCGGAGACGCTGAGTGGGCGGAAGGGCGAATCGAGCAAGCCGAGCATCGCTTCCTCGGACGTCTGTCAAAGAACCTCGCCGGGCTTCCTAAAGAGACACCGATCGTCGTCCAGTGTCGCAGTGGTGTTCGCTCGGCAATCGGTTGCAGTGTGCTGCAGTCGCAAGGTTTCAAGAATGTGGTCAACCTAACGGGCGGTTATCTCGCTTGGACAGGAGCAGGGTACCCAATCACAAAGTGCAGTAAGTCCGTCGTCACCGCTTAAGTGGAAGGACGGAACCACTAATTTTCACTAATCAGAAAGAAAAAATAAAAAGCCGAGAGATGGTGGGGGTTGGAAAAAGAATGTTTTGCCTGTCCCGCACCTTGTTTAGTTTGGTAGCTAAACAGGCGGACTCCAATTGGCGGTTCGCCTGTTTTTTTGTTCTCGTCCTGCTCGACCTCCTCTCAATGAATAACGCCTGCTTGCTCTCATTTAGTGCTGATAAGTGGTTCGCTCCCTTTTCCGGGTGTTTGAGTAGATGATCAAGAATTGGTCTTCTCGCTATTGGTGTTTTCTTCTCCTCGGTTTACTGCTTGTGGATTTGAGGAACTGTTCCTTTGGGCAGGAGTTGAACCTCGATTTCCCGGACCAGGTTCTCGACCAGTGGCATGGTTACACCCGCCATAAGTTTCAGTTTGAAGGACGGGAGGCTTGGGTTGTTGAACCAGAGCGACCTCGGGCGGACCGACTCTTTTCTTGGTGCATGATGTTTCCCGATGCTTTCACGGAGCGCTGCGCAGCGCCGCAGCTCCTGGCTGCGGGCTTCTATCACGTTTACTGCGATGTGGGAAACACGTTTGGAGCACCCGAGGCGATTGAGCGGCTGAAACGATTTCACGATGAGCTTTGCCGCCGCGGTCTAGCGCAGCAGGCAGTGCTGATTGGGATCAGCCGCGGTGGTTTGTATGCCCACAACTACGCAGCAGCGCACCCAGATCGGGTTTCGGTCATCTACGGCGACGCAGCGGTGCTGGATTTCAAAAGCTGGCCTGCAGGTTTTGGTAAAGGCAAAGGGAGCGGCGGGGACTGGCAGGAGTTGCTGAAGCTCTATCAATTTGCTGATGAGGCTGCGGCAAAAGCTTACACGGGCAATCCAGTCGATCAGCTCGCACCGCTGCACAAAGCAGGTATCTCGCTGGTCTATGTCGTCGGGG
>JBJTQD010000990.1:0-11451 GCA_046075445.1 Planctomycetota bacterium | reverse complement strand
CGAAGCCTCGGGCGGTGAGTTTATTGTTTGGATTCGCCCCGGCGTGCAGTTGGATGATGGTTGGGAAGTTGATTGCTTGCGGGAATTTGAGAATCCCCGCGTCGGATCCGTTGGTCCTCGCCTGAATGTGGAAGGTCCGGGAACCAAGCAATCCGTATTTGGAGTCGCAACGACGCGAACCGGAACCCGACAGTTAACGACTGAGAACAAAGAGAAATTGCTGGGACCGAGTTCTTGGGTCGCCGCTTATCGCCAGTCGGCCCTCGGTTGGCTCGATGCGCTCGATCTGGTTTGGGAAGACGAATATCTCGATGCTTACCTGGGGCTCGCACTGCGGCGGCTGGGGTATGAATATCGCGTCGCCGCCGAATGGGACGCGATGATCGATGGTCCGGCAGCGACCGAAGTATTTGCGAAGCGGGCGCATGGCCTGAGCGCGTCCCGGGCTGCGGTTCGCTTCGGCCGACCGCTCGTTTCGGGAGTCGGGGCAAGTTTGCAGGAAGACTTGGCGAGCTTGCTCTCCCAAAGCTGGCGGTTGCGGCATTTCCGCGGGCGTTTTAAGGCAAGTCGTTTCCGCAGCGCCGATCTCCATGCCGCGCAGCAACTCGCTCAGCATGCAGCTCGGCGCGAACAGATTCTGGCCCAAAGTGCAAGCCAGACACGACGCGCCGCCTAAGCAGGCAGCCTGGGCAAGCTACCTTGGGAACGCGGTAACTTTTGCGCCGCAACAAGTTAGACGCCGCTTCTGCTAGCGGCCACCGGTCCGCCGTGCGAAGCAGTGCTCGAATTTTCTTTTTTCGGGCCGCAATCTTTCGAATGACGACGGATCTGACTTGGCAGGATCTTGCGATTTTTCTATAGCTTTCCCGGATTTCGGCGACACAGGAAGTTTCGCCAGTTACCTGCAGGGAAGCTCCGTTCGATGGCCAAGCGCAAGTCGACCAAAGCACGAAAGCGGTTGTACTCACAACTGCAGTGGGTCAACACGCTGCTGAAGAATCGAACTCCGATCATCGCCATCACCAGCATGTTCAGCATGCTGGTCCAGTTGGGCTGCGATCCACTCGGCCTCTTTCCCCCCAAAGCCCAGCAGGCAATTCAGCAAGCGAGCAATGAGCTGCAGCAACTCAATTTGCAGAACTCGGGCTTGCCTGGTTTCTCGTCGGGCACTGGGAATGGCCAGACGAATCAATGGCAAACCGCAGCCGAACAAGCATACCAAGCTTATCAGCAGATTCAGGGGAGTTGGGGCAAGCCAATTTCCAGTGGCGGACAAGTGGCTAACACGGGCGCGGGGCAAGTTCCGGCGTCTCAGCCTCAGTATTTTCCGCAGCAAGCTCAGCAGCAGCCGCAATTTCAGCAGGCAGGCTTTCCGGCTCAGCCCGTGAACGCATACGGTCTTGTGCCTTTCGACAATCGCGCACTGTTGATTGGCTCATTCAATATTCAGGTCTTCGGAACATCGAAACTCTCTAAACCCGACGTCGCCAAAGTCTTAGTCGAGGTCGTCCGGCGCTTCGACCTCGTCGCGATTCAGGAATTGAGAGCGACCGATCAAGGCGTGATGGACCAGTTTCTTCAGATGATCAATCAGGCGGGTGGTACTTACCGCTACGTCGTCGGGGAGCGGCTTGGGACATCAAGTTCCAAAGAACAGTACACCTACGTCTACGACGCAGCCAAGCTGCGTGTGACGCACCAGCCGACAACGGTGCGCGACGCACAAGGCGTCATGATGCGTCCACCACTGGCCACGCGATTTCAGTGCATCGAATTGCCAGAGGGGCAAGGCTTTACCTTCACCCTGCTGAACGTGCACACCACGCCGGAGGAAGCCGCTCGCGATTTGCAAGCGATCGAAAGCGTGGTCGCCACGACGCGGCAACTGCTGCCGATGGAGGATGACATTATTGTTCTGGGCGACTTCAACGCCAGCACTTCACAAATCAACAAGGTGCGCTGGTTTGCGGCTCAGGCCACTGCGGTTCCCGAGCAGTGGATGACCAACACGCGACAAACGAAAAACTACGACAACCAGGTTTTCGACAGTCGCGCGACGGTCGAATACACCGGTCGTTCGGGCGTCTTTAATTTCCAGCAGCTCTATCAAATCAGCCTCGACCAAGCGCTGCAGGTGTCGGACCATTTTCCGATTTGGGGCGAGTATTCGATTTTTGAGAATCGAGGAGCTCAAATGGCAGGCGGAAACGGTCTGCCCGGCTCGCGCTGAGCGGCTACTTCTTGAGCTTGCCGGCTTGCAACTTTCCGCGCGACTCGAGCAATTGAATCACTGTCGCGGCGAGGTTCTCGACCGACTTTTCTCCTCCGGATAGAACAAGGTCCGGTTTCAGCGGCGGCTCGTAAGGGTCGTCGATCCCGGTCATCCCTTTCAGTTGTCCCGAACGAGCCAAGCGATAAAGGCCTTTGGGATCACGCTGTTCACAAATCTCCAGCGGCGTGTCGACAAAGATTTCAAAAAAATCATCAGCCCGCGAGTGGCCGGAGACAATCTTGCGGACGAGGTCGCGGTCGCGGCGATAAGGGCTGACAAAGGCGGTCAGGGTAATCAATCCAGCACAGCAGAATAGTTCAGAGACACAGCCGATGCGGCGGATATTTTCCTGGCGATCTTGCGGAGCAAAGGTCAAGCCAAACCGCCGAGCGAACTCCTCGCCATATTCACCAACCAAGCGGTCAGGGCCAGCGTTCAGTCCGTGACGGACGTTGTCTCCATCGAGCAAAAAGCTGTGCACTCCTCGCTGGTCGAGCAGGAGGTCGACAGCGTTCGCGATTGTGCTTTTGCCGCTGCCGCTCAGTCCGGTAAACCAGACGACGCATCCGCGCGAGCGCTGTACCGAATGCTCGTGCCAGCGAACCAAGGTTGAGTCGGAAGAGGATGGAGGCGTTGTCACGGCGAAGTTCTTGAGAAGAGCGGAGAAGGAAGACGAAGAAATTGGGAGACTGTTTCAGCAGCCACAGTTATTTCCCGGACGATTTATTGAGCTTGGTCCGAGCCCGCTCGACTTGATCGGGGAGTCGCTCTTTCCAGCGGTCCAGCAGCTGGTTGACGGCGTCATTGGAGATGCCGTTGGTTGCGATTGCTTCGAGGCAAAGTTTTTCCGCCTCGGTCTTCTTGTCCGACGCGTCCTGCCGCTCGATGACAGCGGCTACTTCAAGGATGAACTCCAAAGCCCGTTCGCTTTTCAGTTCCCCCAGAGCTCGAGCCGCCGCAGCTTGATTGGCGAGCGAGGTCGCGTCCGCCAAGCCGCTGCTCTTTGGTTTGGCCGGGGGGCGTTGGCCCGGCTTTGGTTTGAGCTCACCAGTGAAGGCAACCCCTACCAGGTAGTCCTCGGCCGAATCTCCAAATCTTGAATAGGTTGTCAGGAAACCAGTCGGGTCGGCTGAAACCAGTGGCTCGCACATCGTCCATTCCTGGGCAACGTAGTTCAGGACCTCTTCGGATTTGGCCGAAGACAGCGGCGTGGTCGCGATGTAAGTGAGCAAGACTTCCTGGCGGGTTTTGGAGTCGAGGTAATCGCGTTTGAGCATATCGACGAGCAGCACGCCCGAATGGTGGGCGCTGGCCCCATAGGGACGGAGCTTTCGCAGGGCTTTGAAAACGATGTGCGACTTCCGGCTGCCATCGGCGAGGTGGAGTTCGCTTTTGACATCGAGTGCTTCTTTCTCAAGCTTTCTCCGCTTGAGCTCCTCCCGAATCCACTCTTTGTCCTCTGCGGCAAGTTCCGAAAGACGAATATCAATTTGCCCATTAACCGAAGTCACCGCGACCTTGTTTCCATCAGACGAGACGAGCAAGCCGCTGGCAATGACTTCGCCTTTTGTATTATGGAAGTCGCGAGGGTCCAGTTCGGGAGTGCCGTCTTGCCAGGCATTTGCCGGCAAGGCAAAAGTGCTAAAGAGGCAAGCGAGCATTACCAACGCTGAGCCTTGAGTTGCGTTACGCGCAAAAGAACCGCTGAGATAGGTGCATCGCGGCATGGTGGGATGACTCCAATACCTGGGAGGCAGGATGAGGGGGCTCGCAGCATGCTGCGGGCATTCGCCAACAAGACATAGGTTGGTTTTCGTATTGTACTTCCGAGTCGATCGGGCTGTCGACTTGGGCTGGTCGCGACAACGTTGGGCTAAAATTTTCGGAGGCTGGTGCGAACCGGCCCCTGCTGCTCATCCAGGCTTTGCATCCCGGTGATTTTCCACGCTTTATCGACGAGGGTGACCGTAAAGCCCGCATCGTAGATGTTTGTGCGCTCGTGCAGATGCCCCCAGTGTTCGACTGAGCCGACCAGATTCCACTTGCAGCGGTAGTCGAAATTCAACTTTTCGCCGGTCGCTTTTTGGTCGGTTTTTGTACCCGACTCGATGTTGACTTGGTCGATGCGGGAAATCGCCCCGCCCTGCTGCTGGACCTCGAGACTCTTGCGGAGTTGAGTGTAAAGCTGTGTGAGAAGGGGCCCGTCGACGCTTCTGGCCAGCGCATCGTAAATTTCTTCTTCCTGATGGAAATCAAACGCGCGAAAAATATTGGCGTGCAGTTGGCGAAAAATCTCGCCTGCCTGTTGTTCGCTCAGTTCCGGTACCTGGGCCGGGCGAATGGTCACCGCCAGCGGGGCGACCTTCCAGCAGAGCCCAGCCGTCACTAGCAAGAGCAGGCCCAGCCCGGTCGCCACCGATGCTCCGAGAAAGCGGCGCCCGAAGAGCAGCGACGAGAGGCCAATCAGACCGGCGGCGATCGTGACCAGCGGCAACTGCAGGATTTGAGCTGGCTGAAATTGGGCCAGCACTTCGCTGATTTCCGGAAGGCTGCGAGTTGCGTCACTCGACCAGCGGTAGGTGTTGTCAGCCAGAAACATCGAAAACTGGGTCTGCTCGACCTTGTCATACGGAAAGATTATCGCGTCGACGGTTTTGATCGCTTCATTGAAAAGTTTCCAGTTCACTTCGACTCGCGAGGGGGGAGTCTTCGCGCTGTAGGAAAGAATGATGCCGACCCGGCCGTTGGCCATGCTGATTTTTTTTCGCTCGGCCTGGACGGCGAAATCGCGCAGGTCGAGCCCATAAAAATCAACTCGGTCGACTCGCGGGCGGACATCCAAACCGTCGATGGCGACACTGTTCTCGCGACTGAAGAATTGGCTGATCTCGTCGCGAGCCGCATCTTGCTCCGGAATGTCGAGGTAGGAAACATCGGCTCGTTCGAGCTTGAGCACGGTCGCAAGGCTGGCGATCGGAATCAGGATTTCCTGGCGGACTTCCCGCGGCGTGATATAGATGAAGTCGTAGACACTGCTGTAACTGGTAATCCCGAGCGTCTTCTCCCGCTGTTCCTCAAACCACTTGCTCCATTCCTTTTCGGAGGCGTCTGCTGATAGCGGCGGTTTGGACCAGTCAAACGAAAACGTCTCGGGAGTATCCGGCTTCATCATGTGCAGATAGGGCGAATCCGAACCCTCTTGCTTCAGCAGGATTTTCAGTTCGCTGGGGAGCAGGATTCCCTCGGCCACGATCATTTGCTTGACCGTGATGAATTCGGGCGGCTGCTCGTAGGTGGTCTCCAGATGAAAGCCCATCGTGTAGTTCATCAGCTCTCCCGAGCGGATACCACCGGGCGGAATTTCGATCGGGATGACTTCGGTGACCTTCAGCGGCAGCCGATTGCCGGCCGCATCGAACAATTGCAGACGCTCGGCTAGAAACTGGGCGTGGTCCTTCTGCGCGGCCAAAAGTTCTTTGCTGTCGTAGCTGCCATCCTCTAGCGGTTCGACTCCTTGGAGCAGTTCCAAGTCATCGGCGAAACACTTCAGTCGCAGTGTGGTCTTGAATCGCTGGACATATATGTCGGCTTCAATCACCGAAACGGGATGTTTCGCAGCGAGCGACAGGCGAGGTTCGCTGGCAAAAGCTGGAAGCGAACAGCATGTCAGTAACGCAAGCAGTGCCGTAAGTGCCGCCAGTTTTCTGCCGGCTGGCGAAAATGAGCGGCTATCCAACTGGGGGTTGAGGCAGAACGTGATTGCAGCGAAAAGCTTATCCATTTTCCTTGAAGTTGGGCTAATCAGAACGGAGGCGAACCAAGTCGAGGCAGGGACGCTCATAAAACAATGTCAACATCCGGTCGATTCGGCTGCGGTTGCGACCGGCCTCAAAGGCTCCAGCCATTTCCATCGTAACAATTCCCGGCTCTTGCCGGATTGCAAATCTTCCTCGATTGATGGAAAAAAGTATCCCGCGAGGCGGCCGACACAGAGTCGAACTGATTAATGGTTGGACGATTTTCCCGCAGCGAGTCGCGTACGATTCAATTAGCAATATTTTAAGAGAACCGTTTTTCGGATCGGCATGAATCCACTTCAACAGATACGCTCACGATTTGCTCCCCTGCTCTCCCAATTGCAGGTAGATCCTGCTGATTACCTCGGCTTGATTCGTCCGGCGCAGGATACCCGCTTTGGTGATTACCAAGCGAACTTCGCGATGCCACTCGCCGGCAAACTAAAACGCAACAGTCGTGACGTGGCTGCTGAGATCGTCAGCCAACTCGATCTTTCTGGCTTGTGCGATTCTCCGGAAGTGGCTGGCCCTGGTTTCATCAACCTCCGCATTCGCGACGGCTGGCTTCAGGAACAGTTGCAAGCTGCGCTGACCGATCCTCGAATCGGCGTGGAGTCTGCCAAAGAGCTGAAGACTTATGTGATCGACTATTCCTCGCCGAATGTTGCCAAACCGATGCACGTTGGGCATATCCGCTCGACTGTGATCGGCGATTCCCTCGCCAAAATCATTTCCTTTTTGGGACACCAGGTCATTACTGATAATCATCTCGGTGATTGGGGGACCCAGTTCGGGATGATTATTTATGGCTTCAAACATTTTGGGGATCGAGCTGAATATCAAAAGAGTCCCATCGCGCACTTGACCGGCCTCTACCGCTTGGTGCGCAAGCTCGTTGACTATCGCGATGCGGTCGTCGCCCTGCCGAAATCCGAAAAATTCCTGCAAGAGACAGAGAGCAAGCTGACTCAATTGAAAGCCCAGCCCGCTCCTGCGGACAAACGCGAGGCGAAAGAGCTTGCCAAGGAAATTGAGAAGACGACGGCTCGCTTGGCCGAACAGCGCGAGGATATCGCTTCGCTGCGAAAGAAGATTGCTGCAGTCGAGGGCGACCCGCGACTCAGCCAGCTTGCGAATGAGCATTCGCGAATAGACCAAGCAGTGCTCGAGGAGACCGCCAAGTTACATGCTGGAGACGCGGAGAATCTCAAGCTTTGGCAAGAAGTTCTCCCTTACTGCCGCGAGGATATGCAGCGAATTTACTCGCGGCTGAAGATTCGCTTTGACCATGAACTGGGCGAGAGCTTTTACCACGAGATGCTCGGACCGGTTGTGAATTCATTGAAGCAAAGCGGTTTGGCTCGCGAGAGCGATGGGGCGATTTGCGTTTTCCTGGAGGGCTTCGAAACGCCGATGATCGTCCAGAAACGCGATGGCGCGTTCCTCTACTCGACCTCTGATTTGGCGACGATTGAATATCGAGTCAAAAAGTGGGATCCGGATGTGATTCTCTACGTGGTCGACCACCGACAACATGAGCACTTCGACAAGCTCTTTGCGGCGGCTCGGCTGTGGGGATACAAGGACGTTGACCTGGTTCACGTCAGCTTCGGAACCGTGCTTGGTGATGATGGCAAGCCATTCAAGACCCGCGAGGGCGACACCGTGGGATTGGAGTCGCTGTTGGATGAAGCGGAATCAAAGGCTCAAGCCGTGCTCTCGCAATTGCATGGGGAAGGTGGCGAGCAACTCCCCGAGAATGCCGCGAAGATTGCGGAGGTGATCGGGATTGGCGCTTTGAAATACGCTGACCTCTCTCAGAATCGAGCCTCGGATTACAAATTCAGCTACGACAAGATGCTCGAGCTGAAGGGGAATACGGCGACTTACTCACAGTACTGTTATGCCCGCGTCATGGGGATTCTGCGAAACGCGGAGACGACGATCGAGGCGTTGCAGAGCCAGCCTACGCCAATTCTGTTTGCCGAGCCAATCGAGCGGACGCTCGGCTTGGCCTTGGCTCGCTTCGGTGAGACGCTCGAAGAGGTCACGGTTGACTATCGACCGAATCTGCTTGCCAGTTACCTCTTTGATTTGACGCAGACATTTTTCAGGTTTTACGACCAATGTTCGGTCGTACAGGCGGCGACACCCGAGTTGAAGAGTAGCCGGTTGCAGCTTTGCGCATTGACGGCACTGACTATTCGCACGGGTTTGGGATTGCTGGGGATCGAAGTCGTCGAACGAATGTAACGGTAACCCACATGGATTCTCCCGCGGCAGATTGGCTGAATCAGTTTCACTGCGGTGATGCGGCCCAGCTTGCGGCACGACTGCCAGCGGAGTCGGTCGACACGGTTATCACCAGCCCGCCCTACTACCAACAGCGAGACTACGGCGACTCCGGGCAACTTGGCTTGGAGTCCAGTCCCGAAGCCTACATTGAGCGTTTAGTTGGGGTGTTTACTGCCTTGCGTCCGGCGCTGCACCGCGAAGGAACGGTTTGGGTTGTGCTGGGTGACAAGTACGTGGGCAATCAGTTGCTCGGGATGCCTTGGCGTTTTGCCCTCGCTTTGCAGCAGCAGGGATGGTATTTGCGGAGCGATTGCATCTGGCACAAGCCTAATGCCATGCCGTCGCCGGTGCGCAACCGGCCGACGACCGACCATGAGTACGTATTTTTGTTCTCGCGGGAATCGAGTTATTACTACGATGCGGATGCAATTCGCGAGCCGCATGTGACGTTTTCTGAAAACTCTCGGATGAAAGGTGGCAGGCGACACTTCGGAGTCCGCGGTGGCACGCCTGAGCGAGGCAAGAACACAGGCAAACAAAATCTCCACGATGGGCGCTGGGACCAAGCCTTTCATCCGCTGGGCCGGAATAAGCGCACGGTCTGGTCGATCCCGCTATCCAAATTCCGCGAAGCCCACTTCGCCGTGTTTCCCGAACGCTTGGTCGAGACTTGCCTGCTTGCCACTTGCCCGCCGGGAGGCGTGGTGCTCGATCCCTTCTCCGGCGCAGGGACAACGGCGCTGGTCGCTTTGCGAAACGCTCGGCGGTTTATCGGATTTGATTGCAATCCGGAATATTGCGAGTTGTCGCGCAAGCGGGTGGCAGGTACTGAGCCGACTGCAAACGGGAATCGAGAAGCCACGCTCGGTCCATAAAGAGCTTGAATAGTGCGCTTATCGCTTCCCGCGATCCAAAGGGAGTTCAAAAATTGAAAGCTGAAAATCCGCCTGATTGCTCCCCTTCTGGGGAACTGTGAAGCGGAGGGAGGTCTCTCTGTTGTAAAAAGCAGAAATCGTCTCCGCCGACATCCAAGATTCGAGTGGCGCCTCCCCATTAAGTTCATCCAAGTTACGAGCCAACTCGTACATTGATAGTTCGGCTGCTTCAGCGGCGGACTCGTCATCGCGTTTGCTGATCAGCACGAGGTATTCACCCGCAGGGGCTCCATCAGACTTGTCTGTTTGCAGGTAATAAATTCCCTTGTCGTCGGTGATCCCGGCTGCTGGCGGATGAGGCAGCGATTGCTCGACAAATAGTTTACGCGGGAGGAAAACGACTTTTGCCCCCACAACAGGCTCTCCATCGAGAGTGACCTTACCCGAGACGGGGGTGAGTTCCAGCTTCTTTTCCGCAAACGGAAGATCGCAACCTGTGAGCGCAAGCGACCAGCATAGACCAACGACGGTCATCAGAGTTTGGCTGCGAAATTTGGATTGCCGATGCATCTTTTGATCTCCCTCGAGGCCGCACTCGGAACGAAGCAGTGTCTGGGTTTAATTCCCCGCGATTAACTCAATCGAATCCTTGCCGAGGTAGTCTTCCAGTCGTCGGCGAAGTTCGGGATTGAACTCGATCTTCATCTTGTGCGCTTCGATCTTGACTGTCGTTCCATCCTCAAGTCGCAGGTCGAATTTCAAGCCACGGTTGCCGGGGTAACCACGGATGATTTCGTACACATCTCGGATCGCGTTTTGCCCGTGCTTCTTTTCGTTGATCTTCAGGCAAAGACCGTTGCTCATGGTTTGCTCGGCTTGTTCCAGCGGAATCGCCTTCTCGACGACCAGATTCGCTTCGTCGCCGCCGCGTCGGTCGAGCGTCCCTTGAATCACGAGAATCGCTTCGTTCTGGATCAGGTGTCCTTGAGTTGCGAACTCGGTTGGCCACTGGATACAGCGAATCGTTCCCTCAAGGTCTTCAAGGTCAAACATCACGTACTTGGTAGGAGAGGAAATGTCTTTGACCCGTTTGACGTTGGAGTGCTTGAGCGACGAGACCATTCCCCCGAGAGTGACTCGGGCCCGATCCTCAAGATGCGCCAGTCGCTTGGTGGAGTGCGAGCAGAACTTTTTCAGTTTGTCGGCGAATTGCTCGAGCGGGTGGGCTGTGAGGTAGAAGCCGAGGACCTCTTTCTCCGCGGCCAGTAGTTCGCGCAGCTCCAGCTCGGGAATTTCCGGCAGGCCTGCGGGCGCAGCTGCGGCCTCCTGTTCCGGTTCATCATCCATGTCAGCAAACAAACTCTTTTGTCCGCTCTTTCGATCGGCTTGCGCCGAAACTCCTGACTGCAAGGCTCGGTCAAGAGCCGCGAGCAACTGCGAACGCTTTGCACCGAAACAATCCATTGAACCAGACTTGATCAGCGATTCAATCGCGGCCCGGTTGCAACTCGAGGTCTCGATTCGCTCGCAAAAGTCGAACAGGTCGCGGAAGGGTCCACCCTCTTTCCGCTGCTTGACGATCGCTTCCGCGGCCGATTCGCCGCAGCCTTTGATCGCGCTGAGGGCAAAGTGAATATTCCGGCCCGCCACCGAGAAGCGAACGGCCGAGGTGTTCACGCTCGGCGGGATCACCTCAATGCCCATCCGCTGGCAGTCTTCGATGTGCTCAACCAAGGAATCCTTTTGGGAGAAATTCCGGCCGGAGATGTCGCCGGTCAACAGAGCGGCCATGAATTCCGTCGGGTAATGGGCCTTGAGATACGCGGTCTGGTAAGCGATCAGTGCGTACGCCGTTGAATGGCTCTTGTTAAAGCCGTATCCGGCGAATTTCAGGATCATGTCCCACAGTTCTTGGGCTTGGGATTTCTTCAGCCCTTGTTCCGTGGACCCCGCCATGAACTGCTCATAGTTCTCGGCGATCACTTTTTCCTTTTTCTTGCTGATCGCCTTAATGCAGGTGTAGGCGGCCGCCAAGGGAATCTTGCCGAGGCGGTTGAGGATCTGCATCACCTGTTCTTGGTAAACCATCACCCCGTGAGTCTCTTCGGTGATTTCTTTGAGCACTTGATGCAGATACTCGGCTTGCCGTCGGCCGTTTTTGACCTCTACGTACTGCTGAACCAACCCGCCTTCGAGTGGGCCGGGGCGATAC
>JBJTQD010000989.1:0-1672 GCA_046075445.1 Planctomycetota bacterium | reverse complement strand
GGAGCCCGCGTCGTTATCCATGGGCTGCACGCCGATCTCGGAACCGCTCTCGTCAACGAACTCGGAGCAGACCGTACGACCTTGCGAATCGAAGATTTAACTTTGGAGGGGAGCCCCGAACGGCTGGTCGCCCAGGCAGTCGAGCGTTTCGGTCAACTCGACGCGATCGTCAACAATGCTGCCCTGATCGCTCCGGGTAATCTTCAGTCGACCGATGCGACGCGGTTTCAAGAGTTCTGGGCGATCAATACGCTTGCCCCGTATCTGCTGATTCGAGCCGCACTCCCCTGGCTCCAGCGGCGCCGGGGCAATGTTCTGAATATCGGCAGCGTAAACGCCTACTGTGGCGAGCCTGATCTGCTTCCGTACAGCGTCTCCAAAGGCGCGCTGATGACGATGACCCGCAATTTGGGCGATACCCTGTTCCGCGAGAACGGCGTGCGCGTCAATCAAGTCAATCCGGGCTGGGTGCTGACCGAAGCTGAAGCTCAGCGAAAACGCGACTTGGGGCTGCGCGAAGACTGGTACGCAGACTTGCCTGCAGTTTACGCCCCCTCACGGCGACTGATTCGCCCCGAGGAGATCGCTGCCGCAGCCGTCTACTGGTTGTCTGACGAATGCGGACCGATCAGCGGCCAAGTCGTTGACCTCGAGCAGCATCCGTTCATCGGTCGTAATCCTCCCAAAGACACGACGACGCTACCAGCTCGCTGAATCAACGGCCCGCTGCGACGCTCTAACTTCAATACATCACGGAGTCTCTCGCATGCCCAAGATCGCTGCTTTTCCCAAGGCCTTTATGCAGCAGCTCTGCAAAACAGGCACGATGACACTTGCCCAGTGGATTGAGCTGGCTGCGCCGCTGCAGCTGGATGGTCTGGAGTGGTACGCCGGTTTTCTGGAAATGGCTGACCGCAGCCAATGGTCAACGTTTCGCCGCGCGGTGGAAGCTCGCGGGATGGTTATCCCGATGCTCTGCTGCAGCCCCGATTTCACCCATCCCGATGCCGACTTTCGCCAGCAGCAGATCGCCCGCCAACTCGGCTGGATCGAAATGGCTGCGGAACTCGGGGCCGGGTACTGCCGCGTTCTCAGCGGTCAACGGCGGCCGGAACTTTCTCGCGATGCCGGTGTCGAACTGGCGGCAGAGTGCATTTCCGCTTGCCTGCCGCGAGCAGAACAGCTGGATGTCACCTTGATTTTGGAAAATCATTACAAGGACGATTTCTGGGAGTATCCCGAGTTCGCCCAGAAGATGGACATCTTTTGCCAACTGGTCGAACGCATTCAGCATCCCCGTTTCGGCGTCAACTACGATCCCAGCAACGCGTTCTTGGCGGGAGACGATCCGCTCGAGCTTTTGCGACGCGTTTCCCATCGCGTTGTCACGATGCACGCCAGCGACCGCTATCTCAAAAGCGGAACGCTGGAGGATCTGCGGAATGAAGAGGCTGGCACGGTCGGCTACGCCAGCCGCCTGAGCCACGGCGAAATCGGCAAAGGCCTGAATGACTACGACGCGATCTTCAGTGAGCTCCGCCGCGTCGGCTTCGATGGCTGGATCAGCATCGAAGATGGCGTCGAGGGGATGGAGCAACTGCGGCGAAGCGCAGAATTTCTGCGCGGGAAGGTCAGTAAGCACTGGGGCTAACACTGGACCTGACCCCGTTTC
>JBJTQD010000988.1:0-3672 GCA_046075445.1 Planctomycetota bacterium | reverse complement strand
TAGTTGCCTGGCTGCGGCGGATGTCGCCTGCTTCCGGTTCCCGAGGCGAAACCAGAGTTCCCATTTTGAGCCAAACAGCATGCGTTTTCAACGGAAGGCAATCGTTCTCTCAATCGATGGTTTGGGAGCGAGAGCACTCGGTGCCTACGGAAATAGTTGGTACGAAACCGCACACTTCGATCACCTCGCGGCCAGCGGTCTGCTGATCGAACAGCTTTACGCAACCGATCCTGAGTCAATCGCCACGCTAGGAGGTGCCTGTGATGCGCTGCTTGATCAGCCCGAGTGCGAATGGATCCTGCTGACGGATGATCGCGAAGTCTGTGAAGCTTTTCGCGATCGGGTCAGCAGTGCGACTTTACTACAGCCCCAGTCTAGTCCCGAGCCGGTCGTAGAGTGGACGGAAACCGGGCTGGCTGGATTTTTCTCGGCAGCGCTCGAGGCGGTAGAAGAGTTGCAGCCCGGGCAATTGCTGCTGCTCCATACGGCAGCGCTCACCCGCTGCTGGGACGCGCCGCTGGAGTATCGCGAGGCACTCCGCGACGAAGAAGATCCCGAACCAAACGTATCGACGGAACCGCCGAGCGTGAGGATCCGAGACGATGCAGATCCGGACGAGCTGCTCGCTTGGCAAATCAACTACGGCGCCCAAGTAAAGGTGCTTGATCAGTGCCTCAACGTGCTGCTCGATTTAATTGAGGAGCTGCCAGCTGAGGAGCGGCCGCTGCTGGTGGTGACTTCGCCTCGCGGATATCCGCTGGGTGAACATTGCGTGGTGGGGTTTGCTGAGCCGATGCTGTACGACGAACTGCTGCATCTGCCGGGGCTTGTCTGGATCCCCGACAGCCAACTCGCCGCGGTGCGCGCGCCGGAGTTGATGCAGGTAGCAGAGCTGTTTCGCTTGGCGGCCGCATATGTGCAAAGCGACGTCAAGGAGTTCAGCCGGTTCGTCGCCGATCCATTGCCGGCGGTGGAGCAGCCGGTGGTCTCTCGCGCCGGTGGATGGATTGCGATTCGCACGCCGCATTGGAAGTTGGTCAGTGATCGCGAAAGGGAAGAGTTGTACGTCAAGCCCGACGACCGCTGGGAGCAGAATGATGTGCATGATCGCTGCCGAGACATTGTTGACGAGTTGCGCGGTCAATTACCGGCGCGGTAGTTGATTGAGGGGCGAAGAAGGTTGAAACGCCAACAAGGGTGAAACACAGAGAACGCAGAGAAAGCGAAAGAAAGAGAAATTAGGGGTGTTTGTTTGCGATTTTCGTTTTGTACGTAGGCCGCGCTGACTGCGTACTCTGCGTTTCCCCCTCTTCCGCTTTTCCCGGAAGCTAGCTGCTGCTAGCGGAATTGGGGTTGGTGGGGGGTGTTGGCGGTTGGTAGATTTCCCGGTTACCGATCGTCTGCCGATCGCCGAGCAACTCCTCATAGATAGGAATCGACCTTAAAGAATGATCCGACAAGGACGTCTGGATCCGCGACTTAGTCAGGGAAGACTGCTGCGCGTTGGGCTGCGAAAGCTCTGCGGGGCAAGTCGCTTCTGGTGCTGCGCGCGTCAACTCCTGGTCGCGCTTCTGTTATTTGGTTCGGCAGCTTCCAGCTTTGCCCAAGATCCCGTCGATGGCCCGCATGGAATGCGCGTCCGCATTTCCTGGGGCGGAGGGAGCGAGCAGGCTTGGCAAGTGATGGCTCGCTTGGAAGGCGGCCAGCTGCGTGATCCGCAGTTACTTGCTTTGACTCCCGAGACGCCGGGGTCCGCTGAACTCTCCGGCAATGAATTGCGAATCGTCCAGCCTTTAGCCGCAACTTATGGTGGCGTTGATGTGACGCTTGACGGGCCAGCCGATGCGCGGTTGGCTTTGGAACTCCATCCAGTCGGAGCACCGGAAAAACGTCTTGAACGAACGATCACGCTGAAGGAACTCAAAGCCGGCACTGTCAACGCAGCATTGGATGAAGAGCTGAACCAATTTTCCGTGGCTCGGATTGCGGGCGACTGGCTGCGGGTGAATAGCGACCGCGAGCATTTTGTCTTTGAGCCGGGTGAGTCCTGGAATCTCAAGCTCCTTCCGCACCTTTATCCCCATGAGTCTCGTTCTGTCAGGTGTACGGCCAAGCTGGTTGCTGCGCGAACCAACACGCCGGTTCTTGAGACGCAAGCATGGAATTGGGACTTAAATGAGTACGGCAGCGGCGAGCCTGTTGCTTGGGATTGGCGTGTTCCCGACAAGGAGGGCGTCTACGATCTTATCTTTGAGATCGAGCCGCAGCGTTACCAGCAAATTTCATTCAGCGGCGCGGCGGCTTCGGGACGATTCGTGCGACGCGTGCAGTTTGTCGTCTTGGGAACCAAGCCTCCGGCGCCGATTGAAAACGGAGTTTGGAAAGTAGTCAGCGAGCTCGATGCGGCCGGTTCCGCGCGGAAAGATTGGAAGCTCGTATTTGGAACGCGACCTGCCGGCGGCGGATTTATTGCAGCGGGCAATGCTGAGGCAACGGGGACGCGCGAAGTCGAAGGGCGCACCTTTCTGGAATTGGGTTCGGGACAGTGGCAGACATTGAGTCTACCGGTGAAGTCGTTCGGCAAGCCGCATCGACTTGAGATTGAGTACCACAATCGCGACGAGATGACGTTGGGATTCAGTTTGCTGGAGCCGGACGCAAGCGGCCGTTATCAGGTCTTTGGCACCGATTCCGGCTTGGTAAAACGCAAAGAACAAGTTGTCGCTGGAGACCTCGGGCGAGTTGAGAAACAGGTAATTGAGTTTTGGCCGAACACTGCCCAGCCAATGCTGCTGATTCACAATCGCCATGAGACATCGGCTGCGGCAATCGGCAAGGTCCGACTTCTCTCCGGCCCCGAGCAGTTGGAAATTGTTCAGCGGGGCCAAAACTCCGAGGCGGCCGCTGCCCGCGTGAGTTCCCGTGGGCGAATGGCGTTTTATGAATTTCCGCTTTTCCCTGAGAACTTCGGAGCTGAGTTTGCGACCGATCCGGGTAGCGGGCAGTTGCTGACCGATTGGTTGACCTTCTATCAAGGCGCCGATCGTTTGGTTCAGCACTTGAGTGCACATGGATACCGGGGAGCGATGATCGCTGTGGTGGCCGATGGCAGCGCGCTCTATCCCAGCCCGTTGCTACAAGCGACTCCGCGATTTGACAGTGGCATCTTTTTCAGCAGCGGGCAGGACCTGCGACGGAAAGATGTCGTTGAGTTGTTGATGCGAATGTTTTCGCGCGCGGAATTAGAGCTCGTTCCGGTGCTGACTTTGAATGGACGACTACCGAATTTGGAAAGCTTGATCCGCGAGGGGCAAGCGGAATCGGTGTTGCTCTTGGATCCAGCGGGTCGCGCGCCGACCGATAAGCAGGAGCTTGCTCGCTACAATCCCTTGTCGCGGCTGGTCCAGCAGGAAGTAAATAGCGTTGTCGCGGAATTCGTTGATCGGTATGGCGAGCATTCTGCATTCAAAGGGGTGGCATTAACTTGCCAAGCCGAAACATGCCTGCTCTTGCCGGGACGGCGCTGGGGGCTGGAACTCGAGTTAGTGAACCAGTTCCTCGCCAGTCAGCAGCAAGCGTCTCTTGCGAGTGCTGCGGAACTTTACACAGAGCAGACACAGCAGTATCTGTTTGGAACGGCCCGCGATGCGTGGCTGGCTTTCCGCGCGACGA
>JBJTQD010000987.1:0-11107 GCA_046075445.1 Planctomycetota bacterium | reverse complement strand
GCAGACGCGACCTTCGCTCGGCGTCGAACTCCGCTTGGATGAGAACGGCAAGCCGTTCATGTGGATTCGCTAAGCACTCTCGGCCGGAGTGAGTGCGTTGGCTTCAGGAGAGCCTACTTCAGCAGGATTCGCATTGAGACGTAGTCGTCCGGGTTGAGGAGCCACTGTCCGTTTTCCTGCTTGTTGTCGATTTCGGCCCAGACTTGAAACTTCTGGCCAGCCTCTTTTCGTTCGTAGTCGATGTAAACGATCTTGCCGGGCAGTTCGACCGTTTGCTCGCGAGGTAATCGCACCGTGATGACAACGTTTCGGTTGGCGATTTCTTGAGCCGAGTAGCGGGTGGCGTCAACGAGACCGGTGGCTTTGAGCTTATTCATTCGAGCGACTCGCATCACGGTATCACCGGCTGCGACCCATTCGCCAGCTTCTTTAAAGACTTGGAAGACGTGCCCGTCGATCGGGCTGATGAGTTGGTGACGGACGATGCTGTCTTTGGCTGCGTTGAGTTTGACTTCTTCGGTTTTGCTTTCCTCAAGGGCCAGGTCTTTGTCGCGTTTCGCCTTGAGGTATTCGAAGAAGGCCGTTTCCTTTTGGTACCGCGCCGTTTCGACATCTTCCTGTGAGGCAGAACTGTCCTTCAGCAGTTTGAGCTTTCTCTGGTACATCACGTCCAGCAGTTTCTGCTTTTTGTCAGCCGCATCGATATCGGTTGTGTCTTCTGCTTTTTTGGTGGCGATACTGAGTTTGAGTTGGGCCTCTTCGAGTTGTCGCTTGGCGAGTTGGTCGTCAATTTGAGCGAGTAGTTCACCTTGCTTGACGACTTGCCCCTCGACAGCGTTGACTCCAATCAGCAATCCGGCTTCTCGCGCGGGTACGTCAATATCGTCGATCAAGTGCACGGCGCAGTCCTGCAATTCGACACTCGCATCCTGAGTCAGAGACGCGGTGCCGGTTGTCGTGCTGGCCGGATTGAAGAGTGGTCGGGGTTGGGCCGTTGCCGGAGATGTGCTTGGCGGCGACAGTGCCTGCGCTTGGAGGAGAGTGGCGAACAGGCAGGCGAGAATGCCGCTACAGGGCAAGGACAGGCGGGGGAAGAAACAAGACTTCATCGTCGCGTCTACTATGAGTTAGAGCCAAGTGAGGCTGGGTGTTTGGGAGTTGATAGAGCAAGTCGATTCTCGTCGCGAAAGCGGCGGGGGAATCGTCGCCCGACTCGGGGCGGCAAGATGTAAGGCGAATGGGAAGCTTTATTATAGGTGAATTGCCCAGTAGCACCTATCGGAAAGGACGATTTACCCGAAGATTCGCAGGCCAACTCGTAGGATTGGGCGCGTTAGATCCAGAACCGCCAGGTGCTGACGATCGTTTCCAGCAACTCGTGAAAAAGGACGTAGCCCAACGACCGCGAGCCACAGTCGATTCGGGCGGTGACGCGAGTTCCGGTTCGGAGTAAGTCCCGGTTCGTTTGAGTGTTTTCAAATTCGACGAGAACGCGTGCCGAATTCCCCTCTGTTTCATGGAGTGCAAGCACCGGTTCGATTTGGCTAATCCGCCCGACGATTTGTTGGTCGGGGTGCGAGGCAAGCGTAAAGCTGACGGTGAGTGCCTCCGGTGACTGTTTGGCGGCGGTGAGGAGGTGTCCCATTCGTTTCTCGGGAACAAAAAGTTCCACTTCGAATTTGGAGTCCGGAGCAACGATGGTCATCAAGCGGTCGCCACGACTAACGGGGCGGCCCAGTAATTGCCGCCGCAATTGCCAGTCGACCAATTCGCCCGCAATCGGACTGCGTATGGTCAGGGCTTCGACTTGTTGCTGTGCGATTTGGAGTTCTTCCTTCAAGCTGTCGCGAAGTGCCGCGGCTTTGGCGAGTTCCGTTTCGACATAGAATCGATCGCGCCGTTCCTGCTCGCGATTTTGTCCACGCGACTTTTCCAGTTGCTGGTGATTGAGGTTGCTGATTTGAGCTTCCGCTTTGGCCAGTTCGCCAGAGAGTCGTTCCAATTGGAGTTGGAGTTCATGATTTGACATTTGGGCCAATACTGAGCCAGAGGCAACTTCACCGCTGGCATTGTCGACGTCGATAACTTCGGTGAGGGTGCCGTTGACTGCCGCGTAGATTTCTTGCCGGTCGCGAGGAAGGAGTTTCCCCTTGGCGCCGAGTGTAAATGACCAAGGGAGCAGCGTCAGGATCGCGGCTACGACAAACAGCCCACCAAGCCAACCAGCGGTTCGGCCGATTTGGGCACGCTCAAAGGGACGAAGTAGCAGTTCGGCAGATTGCAGGAATTTCCGCAGCGGAATGCGTTCGACTTTCAGGGCATTCGCCAAAGCTGCGTTGGCATGGTCCTCAAGCAATTGGACCTTGCGACGGAGTTGGTCCGGGAACTCTGTCGAACTCAGTTGCTCGATGATTAAAGTGGCGAAAGGGGGGGCTCTGGGCGGCGTCCGACCTTGAGGGTTATCCTGCTCCGTTGGTTTAGCCAGCGGAAGCACGGCGATGGCTCGTCCATGTGACTGGTCGAGATAAGCTTGGAGTGCTTTTTCGATTTGCGGGGCCAGCGGTTGGTCGGGATGCTGATACCAGAGTGGTTCGCGGCCGCGGGCAACCGTGGTCGCTAATTCGCTCAGCCTTCGCACCTCGGCCGCGCGTCGTTCGATCGAGTCGAGTCCGCTGACGGCGACAACTTGTTGCCTGGTACCGCTAACGAGGCTGACCGCGAGGCGATCGCTGCCGATGATTCGGCGGGCTTCGTTGGCAATGGTGTAGGCCACTTGCTCAGGATTGAGCGAGCGGTGCACGAGGCGGGTGAATTCTTGAAGGTCTTTCCAGAGCAGTTGTTGGTCGGCGTACTCTTGTAGCCGGCGACTTTTGAGAAAGTCACTGGCGATTTCCGCCATCTGCACGAGGAACCGAAGATATCCGCGCTGAGTCGCCGGGCCGCCGCCGGGTCTTTGAAAGATTTCAACCAAGCCCACGAGTTGCTGGTCGATCTGCAGCGGCGCGAATAAAAGGAGGTGGCCAAGCGGATTGCCTGCTGAGGTTCCGCTGCCAGCCGTGTCGGGTGGGATGATTGCCGCATCGGCTGCTGTGAGGATTTGTTGCAGCAGTTGAGTGTGTTGCGATTGTGCCGATTCGCTGCTGGCGAGGAGAGACTGATTGAAGTTGATGTGACAGGCGATTTCCAGAGGTTGGTCATCGGCGGGACGGATCCAGATGACACCGCCCGAGCTGGCCAATGCACTGGTTGTCTTGGCGAGGAATCCCTCGAAGAACGCAGTTGTCGAACAGCCCGACTTGGCGAGCTCAGCGATCTCCTCGACGAGATTTCGGATCTGGTTCCGAGTTTGATCGACGAGATCCGATTCGCTCCCCGATCCAGCAGGTCGAGGACCGAGCCGAAAAGGCTGGGCAGTGTCGTCGACCCGAAACTGGGGCGTCGATTGACCGGTTGTGGAGGTGGGGTCGCTCATGAAGTGAAATGCGGAATGCGGAAATTTTTACTGCGCTCGGCGCGGGGCTCCCGACCCCGCCGACTGCGCGAGGGCCGATTGTCTCTCAGCGATTTCCCGCTCCGCCGTGGGAGGCGTCTGGCGAGAGAGAAATCGACGCCGGACTTTCGCGAAAAAACTCGTTTGAGGCAACGTCGACTTGAAAAAACTGGGGGATTTCTCCGGGCAGTTGGTTGCCGGCGATGATTCCGATACAACTAAGCCCGATGACGAGGCCAATCGCAGAAGACTGGCCGGTTGGTTGTGTACCTCGAGCCGCTCCGGACTTGGAATCGTGGCTGGTATGCGCTCGACGAAGCAAGACTGGGAAAATGAGGAAGTTTGGCGAATGCGGGTAGTGATTCATTCGACCGCGGAGCTAGCGAGCTTGGCGGCTGCAGATTTGATTTCTCAGAAAGTACGGCAGCGCCCTCGGTGTGTGCTCGGACTGGCGACTGGCGCAACCCCGCTGGCCGTGTACCGGGAATTGGGACGTTTGCACAGGGAAGAGGGGCTCGATTTCTCTCAGGTCACGACCTTCAATCTTGACGAGTACGTGGGATTGCCGGGGACACATCCTCAGAGCTACCGCTATTTCATGGAGGAGAACCTCTTCAAACACATCAACGTGCGGCCGGAGCGGACGCATGTTCCCGACGGTCGAGCGCTAGATTTCGATCGGCACTGCGAGAGTTACGAGCGGCAGATCAGTCAAGCCGGAGGCATCGACCTGCAAGTGCTCGGGATTGGAACTGATGGGCATATCGCATTTAATGAGCCCGGGTCTTCGCTGGGCAGCCGGACGCGGATCAAGACGCTGGCTGGTCAGACGATTCGCGACAACGCTCGCTTTTTTGGCGGCGAAGATCAGGTACCGCGAATGGCTGTCACCATGGGGGTGGGAACGATTCTCGATTCCCGACAATGTCTGCTGTTGGCGATAGGCGAACACAAGGCGAAGGCGATTCGCGAAACGGTCGAGGGACCGGTAACGGCCCAAGTTACGGCATCCGCCTTACAACTGCACCGCGACGTCGTGGTGGTTTTGGATGAAGCCGCGGCGGGGCTGCTGGAACGCCGGGAATACTACGATCAAGTCGAGCGGGTGCGGCGCGAACTGGAGCAAGCGCAACTGGCGCGGAGTTCAACTTAAGCGTTGTGAACGGTGGAAGTGGCGACGTGGGTCGCCCCGAACAGACCAATTTCAGGTGATGGCAAAAGAGCATGCGACAAATCGGAACGTTGCCGACCGAGCACCAAGCAAGTGTTTTGACGGATTGGTTGATCGCTGAAGGAATCGAAGCGAAGTACGAACGCGAGTTGGCGGGCTTTGAAATTTGGGTCAAAGACGAGGACAAGCTTTCCCGTGCGCGCGCCGAATTTGAAGCTTATCTGGCTGAGCCTCAGGCCGCGAAGTACGCAGAGTCAGCTGCTCGAGCCGCCGAGGTCCGCCGCAATCGGCAGGAGCAGCAGCGGCAGTACGAACGGCGAATCCAGCGAGGTTCGACTGCGCTGACTACCGGCCGGAGCACGCTGACTATTGCGATGGTCATTGCATCCATATTGGTGGGCATCCTCACAAATCTCGGGCAAATGCCGCGCGGCCCAAATGAAACGATGAAGGCGTTGGCTTTCAATTCCGTTCCCGCCAAAGAGGCGGCGGAGCTGAAAGACAAGTACGGGTTAGACCCCGATTCCTGGGGCTTGAAGTTCGCCAGCATCCGCAAGGGAGAATTATGGCGGTTGGTGACGACCGCGTTCATCCACTTCGGAGCCCTGCATCTGATCTTCAACATGATTTGGTTGTATCAGCTGGGACGGATGGTAGAGACCCGTTACGGGACCGCGTTTCTCGGTGGCCTCTGTGTGGCGGTCGAGATTGCAAGTAGCTTCGTCCAAGTTGCCGTGCCCGTGGCGCAGGGTGGTGCCGCAGTCAACATCCTCGATACGAATTTGATGATTTACCTCGGCGGCATGTCGGGCGTCGTTTATGGTCTGTTTGGCTTCATCTGGGTCAAGGCAGCGATTGATCCGCAGAGTCGCTTTTTTCTTCCTCCCTCGACGATCGTGATCATGATCGGATGGATGTTTTTCTGCATGGTCTCTCCCACCGGAATGATGTCCGAAACGGCTGAGGGGGTGAAAAACTCAGTCGCGAATTGGTCGCACGGTGCAGGGTTGGCGATGGGAATGCTTTGCGGTTGGCTGGCCACGTTCGGCGCTTGGGGGCGTTAGCTTTTAAGCGCACCTGCACTCCACCTCGCCTGACGGCTACGGGCTAAACGAAGAGAAGGTAGGCAAGTGCCGAGTCGGCGGAATGTTGAGGCGGTCCGTACTTGCGCTGCGCCTCGCCGGTTGGCTACGGGCTAAACGAAAAGACTGTAATGGCAATTGGGAATTGGCCGCTCTTTTCCGGTGCCACCGAGCCTCCTTGAGGGCTCCTCTTATTTACCTACTTGGGCCGACTGGCGTTGGGCAGGGCTCCATTGGCGGTTGGAATGCCGGCGTCTGGAACGCTTTCGACTCGCTGCCAACCGATTGGAGTGGTGGGACGGACGAAGACTCCGAGAAATTCCTGCAGCCCGGAAAGCTGGCTGTTGATCTTCCGGTTCTTGAACACGACTGCTTGGCTGACCGCCGTGGTCGCGGGGTCGTAGTTGACCGAGTAAATGTGCAGCGACTTGGGGAGAAAGTCTTCCTTGGCGAGAATGATTTCGACCTTGGAGTAGGTGCGGGCGTCTTCCTGTCGCTTGGGAACTGCGACTAGCCAGTATTCGTTTTCGACGCCCTGAGGAGTCGCAATTTTCAGCCAGTAGCGGCTGAGGATTTGGTCCTTTTTCGCACCGAACAGAAAGGGGAGTGGGCTGTCGAGCAGTCCATTGCCCGCTTGGCTCGGCGGGATCTTTGTCTCGTACAGGCGCCGGTTGGCAAAATCAAATTCGTAAACGCTTGAGCCATCGCAAATCCATTTCTCGCGATCACCGTCGCCCGTCAATTGCGAGTAGGGGTTTTCCGCATCGGGATTTTGGTACGACCACATTTCGGTCGATTCGTACTGGGCTTGGTCGGGGGATGAGAAGCGGATTTTTCCGCGGACAACGCGATGGGCAATTAACCGGTTATCGGCTGGATTTCGTTTTGCGACGATTGCTGCATCATAGTCCCAGCGATCGAAGTCGCACTCACAGCGTTTGACTTGAGCGCTGCTCTTTTCCCAGTACTCAAGCAGTCGTTCGATGTAAGCCAGATGTTCGGGAGTAAGGTTATTGAAACCCTCAGGAGCTTGGCCGCCCTGATTTACCGGAGTCGCTTGGTTTCCCGCCGCGGCTTGAGTCTGCAGCGATTGATAATCGGCAGGAGTGCCACCGGCTTGCTGCTGTGCATGAGCCAAGCCGACTACGTCCAGTTGGCAAAGGACAAGCGCCAGACCAAACAGGAAAGCGAGACGGAACCGATTGTGGCCGGGGGCAGACATGTGAATTTCATCCTTGAATGAGCAGCGGCCAGACCAGCGGCTGCGCGCAGGGGAAACGCGTGCTTCCCGTGGTTCGTGCGATAACCAGCGCTGGGGCAAGGCGAAATGTAGCAAAAGGGCTAAGAGCGCAACTAGACGAATTTGCCCAGAGAGCGGGGCTGTCCCGAGATTGCTAGCTGATGGTTGGAGGAGCCGTTGGCTGGCTCAGCGGCTTGGTCAAGAGTTGCAGCGGACTGCGTTTTCGACGAGTTGTCGCAGATTTGGCCCAGCGATCTCGGCCCACTTGATGACTTCGTGGCCCGAAGTCTTCTCGAGCTGGTCGGGATTGGCGACATTGGTGACGATCGAAAAAGCGAGCACCCTCAGTCCCAATCGCATGGCGAGTCGAACTTCGGGGATCGTCGACATCCCGACCACATCACAGCCTATTCGGCGGAGGAATCGGTACTCGGACCGCGTCTCGAAGTTGGGACCGAGCATTCCGCAGTAGATTCCGCGATGCAGCTTAAAGTCATTTTTGCGGGCGCAGGCTTCCGCCTGTTCGATCAGGACTGGGTCGTAAGCCGAGTCACTGCGAAAGACGGGGCGGAGTCCATCGGCAAAGCACTCCGGGGCGGGGGCTGGGCGAAACATCAGGTCGATGTGGTTGGTGATCAGCATCAGCTCGCCGCCGCGGAAATCCGGATTGATTCCTCCTGCCGCATTGCTGACGAGGAGAAACTTGATTCCCAGCTTGGCCATCGTTTGCAAACCAACGGTCGACTGGACCGGCGAGTAACCCTCGTACAAATGGAAACGCCCCTCCATCGCGATAACCGGTTGGTTCTGCAGTTTTCCGCAGACAAACTGGCTGGCGTGGCCCGTTGCGGTGCTGGTGGGAAAGCCCGGCAGATCGCGATAGGGGATGGTCGCCTCTGCCTCGATTGCCCGCGCCAGTTGTCCAGCGCCGGTGCCGAGCACGATTCCAAAGCGAGGCGTTTCGGGCCAAAGCTTTTGGACCCGTTCGGCGGCTTGAGCGGCTACGTTTGCAATCGCGGCCGGATCGTTGGCGGGGAAGGGGAGGGGAGTGGGCATGGGCAGGGGAAGTTGAGGTGATTGCTCGGCAGCGCAAAAATCAAATTCGGAGCTGTCGAGCTGCCGAACCGTTGCTTGGCCGAATTACTTTTCTTCGGCCAAGACGCCGACGACGAGTTCGGTCAGCTTTGGTTCGGTCCGCTTGGCGACAGCGATGATCTCTTCGACATTGGCTGGTTTGAGCGCGTCAGGGAGGCACATGTCGGTGATGATCGAAAAGCCGACGACTCGCATTCCGGCATGCACGGCGGCGATCACTTCAGGCACGGTCGACATACCGACGACATCAGCTCCGATCATCCGCAGGAAGCGATACTCGGCGCGGGTTTCCAGGTTTGGCCCGGCGACGGCGACGAAGACGCCTTTGTGGGCAACGATGTCTTTGGAGCGGGCCAGTCGGAGGGCTCGGTCAATCAGCTGGTGACAGTACGGCTCGCTCATGTCGGGGAAACGTGTGCCGAGGCGATCGTCGTTGATCCCAATTAGCGGGTTGTCGCCGAGCAGGTTGATATGGTCTTCGATCAGCATGATGTCGCCGCAGCCGTACTGCGGGTTCATTCCACCGCAAGCGTTGGAGACGACCAGGAGGTCGGCTCCGAGCGCCTTCATGATGCGGACGGGGAGTGTGATGTCCTGGAGGGCGTAGCCTTCGTAGAGATGTTGGCGGCCTTCCATTGCCATGACAGGGAGGCCGTTGAGGCGGCCGCAAACGAGTCGGCCGCGGTGGCTGGTTGCGGTCGATTTGAGAAAGTTGGGGATGTCGCCGTAGTCGATCGCCGCTTCGACTTGGATTTTTTCAACCAACGAGCCAAGTCCCGTGCCGAGAATGATGCCGGCTTTGGGTGTGGTGGACCAGTGTTTGCGAATAAAGGAGACCGATTCCTGAATCTTGTCGTACAGGTCCAGCATGGGGATTGGCTTTCGGCGATTAACTTGGGGCTGTAGTGAATGCGACAGCCTTTGAAGTTAGGAAAGCCAAGGCCAATTGGCCAGCCCCCGTGGAGGGCAACTGGAGGCGGCGTTGCTCCTCGTTTTCGTCAGCCGGGCCCAGCGCTGCGCGAGAGCAGTGGAACATGGAGCAGTAGAGCAGTAGAAAAACAGGGGGAGAGCGGGGCTTCAACTCTTCCGTCAGCCGGGTCTTCGCGCCAGCCCCCGGTTCGGCAGTTCGAACAGGCTTGGCCAATTTTCGCTGTACTAGGCCGTTGGCAAAGCCTTTGGGACGTGTCACCCAAAAGGAGGCAGCAGTGACTGGACAGGCGAAGCCGTTCGGCTTTGGCTGCCTCTACTTTATCTCTTCTTCAGTTTCGGCTTGAGCCGTCTTGGGGGCTGCGAAGCGGATGGCTTCGAGCAATTTTTCATCGGCTCCTTGGAAGGTGAGTGCCACCTCGTGTTCGAGCGTGAAAATCATTGCCAAGCGGCGTCCATCGGCGTGTGCGACGTGGTAATAGAGCCAATCGATTTGGACATCATCCTGTTTGCCGGTGACCACGATTTTGTGAACTTGCAAACCGCTGCGAGTGGACAGCGTGCCCGCCGAGAGCATCGCGCCGGGAGCTTCGGTCAGCAGTTTCTGGACTTCGGCTCGGAAGTCCTCAAGCGTCAGGGGGCGGTCTTCGGGGCGACGGGGGAGTTGGAGGATGCTGCACTGTGCGAGCAGGTTGCCTTGGTCGGCATACCGCATGATCACAGTTTCCGGCTCGGAGAGAATCAGCTTCCAGCGCGGGTCATAGACCAGTTCGAATTCGCTGTCGGTGCTCCAGAGGAGCCGGACCGGAGCGTTGACGCCCTTGCGGGCTTCGGCGGCTTGAGCGGCGTCGATCCGGCGAGCTTCTTCGGCGGTAACCAAGCGAACATCGACTTTTACTTGGCCGTCGAAAGCAGGAGCGAGTTGGCTGGCCGTTCGCTTTTCGTCCAGCGTCAGGCGGAAGCCGCGAACTTGTTTGGTCGGCGCGTCCAGCAGTGCGAGGCCGATGATTTGGTAGCGGGCGACAGCGCCTTCGATTTCGGTTTTGGCATCGCCGGTCAGATAGAGCTTAATGGACTGCGGCGTTGCTTCCTTGACGGTAATTTTGACATCGTGTTCGATCAGGTTCTCTGCGGCCAGCAATGTGCGGACGGCGGCGTCGGAGGGGCGCCATTCGGAGCCGGCTTCCAGCGACTTGACGGCCGTCCCGTTTTGCTCGGTCAGCAGGAGCGGGAAAGAAGTGGGGTCAGCGGGCACCGTTAGCAGGTCGAGTTCGGCTTGTTTGAGGATTCCCTGTGACGAGAGGTACTGCACGGGGCGGGTCAGCTGGTTGCTGGCCAGGCGGACGCTGAGTTTGTGATTTTGGCTCGCCAGTTCGTTGGTCGAAGGGTTGTCGGCGAGATTGATTTCGGCCTTTGCTCGGCGATAGCTGCGAACCGCAGAGCGATTGTCGAGTGTCTCTTGAGAGAAGGCGAATTGAGCCTTGACGTTGAGCGGCAGGGCTTGCGGCTGTTCGCTCTCTGAGTTTTCGAGACCTGTCACATTGCCAGTGTATTCGACCTGCATTTGGTATTCGCGAGTCGAATTGTCAGGCTTTTCCTGCGCCATTACTGTCGTGGTTGACAGCTGTCCAAATCCCAGCGGGATTGACAAGCAGGTCGTGACGAGGGCGAGAAATACTCGGGAAACTGGAAACTTGCGGATTTGGGCGTGGTATAACATGGCGACCTGAGCAAATCTGATACAGTCTTGGGCGGCGGTTTGTAGCAAATTGCCTCTTTTTTTGCCGGAAGTAGCGGAAAAAGCAAAAAAAGGGGGAACACTCTCGGAGAATTTATCGTCTCAGGGGTTGTCTCAAATTGATTCCAGTCGTAGCGAAAGCGAACACAAAAATAGAGGCGTAGCGTTACACCTGGGGTTAAGTAGCAGAAAATTGGGCGAATTTTGTGGATTTTTCCAAAGCTGCAAATATGGCCTGTCATTTGCAACTGATGGCACACATCAAACTTTCGAGAGCTTTGACAAAAGTGTCTCGAGTCAGACAGGCAGCTGATAAAGCGGCTGTTTGAAAGTGAAAGGTTGAGCGAGAAGTTTCTTGGGTTCA
>JBJTQD010000986.1:0-7572 GCA_046075445.1 Planctomycetota bacterium | reverse complement strand
GAAAACCAGACTTCCAATTGGAAGTAGTGCGGTTGAAATCAGCGTCGCGGCTTTCTCGCTTCTGAAAATTTTGACAGCCCTTTAAACAATCAATCGGATTGATTTTATAAGAGACTTCTTCCTCTGTGCCTCTGTGCCTCCGTGAGAGGCACTCTTCCGGTTTTCAAAACGCACTTACGCTTCGAACCGGCGGCTGGCGCGGAGCCGGCTGACTGCGAATAAAATGGCCTATTGCGAAGCGGCTTGCAGTGCGAGCTGCGCTAGTACGGCCGTTACCAACTGGGTGCGCGGCACGAGGCTGTCGACCAGCAGATACTCGCGCGAGCTGTGGATCTCGCCCCCCATTGGTCCGAGCGAATCGATGTTGGGTAAACCGGCGGCGGCAAATTTGTTTCCGTCGCTGGCCCCGCCCGATCCTTGCCACTTGATCGGAATCCCCAGCGAGCCTCCGCACTGCTCGATCAAACGCTGCAGCGATTCGGTGCGCTGGTCGAGTGTCTTCGGGGGGGAGGTGAACGAGCCCTCCAGCTCGACGCGAATCCCATCCGCCTGATTCGCCACATCGACCAATCGCCGGAATTCTCGCTCGACGAGTTCCTGCTGAGCCGTCGTCCGCACGCGAACGTTGACTCGGCCGATCGCTAAGTCGGGCACAATGTTGAGCGCGCCTCCGCCGCTGACTCGACCGACGTTATAAGTGATCTCAGGATCGGTATTCAGGGCGTGAATCTCCGTCATCAAGCGGCTCATCGCAACGACCGCATTTCGGCCAGCCGTAAAGTCGCGTCCCGCATGCACGGCCTTGCCCCGCACGACGAAGGTGAAATTGCCTGAACCCTTGCGCCATGAAACCAACGTTCCATCGGGAAGCGTCGGCTCGAACAGCAGCCCCCAGTCCGCGGCCACTGCCGCATCGTGCAGCAGGTCGCAGCTTCCCGGCGAACCGAGTTCCGCGTCGGGATTGATGATCACCTGCCAGCCAACCCGCTCGGCGAGCGGGCTTTGCTCGAAAGCGAGCAGCGCATTGAGCATCACGACCAGCCCGCCCTTGGCATCGGCGACACCCGGGCCATTCAGCCGACCGGAGTCCAGAAACTGACACTGCTGAAACGGATGGTCGAGGTCGTAGACGGTGTCCATGTGGATACAGAGCAGCAGCCGCGGGCGAAGTTCGGGCCGCTTGGTAATCACGATCGCTTGACCAAGCGGTGCTTTTTCGACTTGGCCCGCATCGTTGATTCGCTCCAGCGGAGGAACGTCGAGGCACTTCAGATCCCCGCCCAGCGCCTTGTACTCGCGACAGAGAACGTCCTGGACTCGCGCGATACCTTCGACGTTCAAAGTACCGGAGTTCAGATTGCACAGTTCCAGCACCAGCTCGACCATCGCCGACTGACGGGATCGCAACCATTCCAACTGCGGTACAATTTCGGCGGGCAACTCGGCCATTGAATTTCAATCTCCAGCAAAATCTCAATCAGACAAGCCACCAGCGATTTTCACCGGCTCTTTCTTTCTTTGAAAGGTACCCTCGGACTTTGGTCCAGCTTTCGCGGTGAAATACGGCCATTCTCTTGATTCGTTCGCTGACATTCCAAACCCGACACATTCATGACTGAATCCGCACAGCCTTACGACCGCTCCTCACGGCTGAGCTCCGATGCGCGAGCGATTTTCGAGCGTGGTGTGGCGGCGGTCCAGCCCGCCGCGCTCATCTCGCGGCATGTTGAGATCTCGGCTGGAGAATTGCGACTCGGGCCGGCGAAGCTGTCGCTGGAGGAAATCGAACGCGTGGTGGTTGTCGGCGCAGGGAAAGCGAGTGGCGCCATGGCCGCGGCGCTGGTCGCGCGACTGCAACCCGCGCTCAAGCCAGAGCAGCGGCTACTCGGCTGGGTCAACGTCCCGGATGACTGCGCCGATCAGGCTGAGCCGGTGCATTTGCATCACAGTCGACCAGCCGGCAGCAATTTGCCCACCGAGCGAGTTGTCGCGGGGACGTGCGAGATCGTCGCGCTGGTCGAGTCGCTCGGTCCCAAAGACGTTTGCCTCTGCCTGATTTCGGGAGGGGGCTCGGCGCTGCTGGCTCTACCCGCCCCGGGAATCAGCCTCGAGGATAAACGCGCGGCCAGCTCGCTGCTCTCCGCTCGGGGCGCGAGCATTCAACAGCTGAACCGAGTGCGGCGGCAACTGAGCCAAGTCAAAGGAGGCGGGCTAGTCGCGCGGCGCAGGGCAGGTGAGTTCATCAGCCTGATTCTCTCGGACGTGCTCGGGGATCCGCTGGAGCTAATCGCCTCGGGACCGACCGTCAGCGACCAGGCGAACACCGCTGAATCGGCGCTCGCCGTGTTCACGGAACTGGGGATCGGTCTCGACGAGTTACCGACCAGTGTCAGAACGCATCTCCTTCGTTCCTCCGAGTCGCGAGCGGCCGGAGAGCAACTTACCCAGCAAACCGTTTCGCCGGCGGTGAACGTGCTGGTCGGCAATTTGACTGCGGCAATCACCGCAGCGGCGGAAGAAGCCCGCGCTCGCGGATACGAGGTGCTGACTGAAGTGCAGCAGTCGCCCAGCGTCACGGCTGACGAGGAGGGCGTGCGGTTGGCTGAATGGATTCTCCGCCACGGCGAGAGCGCTGGCCCCGTATGTCTGATTTCGGGCGGGGAGCCGACCGTGCGGCTTTGCCCTCAGCCGGGGCTGGGGGGGCGAAACCAGCAGTTGGCTCTTGCTGGGATGAAAACGCTGTTGGAGCCTGGCCGAAACCATCAAACCAACGGCTCTTTGCCCGATTTCTGCCTGCTTTCGGCGGGGACCGATGGCGAAGACGGAAACACGACTGCGGCCGGGGCGATCGTCGATGGTGAGTTTATTCGACGTTGCCGTAACCTAAGGCTTGATCCGACGCCCTACCTTCAAGCCAACGATGCGAATCGTTTCTTCATTGAGCAGGGCGGACTGCACTCGACCGGTCCGACTGGGACCAACGTCGGTGACCTAAGAATTTTGCTCGTTGAAAACAGGCAAACGGCCGGCGAATCCAGCTGAATTGACGGTTTTTCCCAGCACTGATAGTATCGCTTCTTTCCGGAATCGGAAGCGTTCAAGGAGACCTTCATTGGCGGCAAATTTCTGCCGTGGAACTGCCTTGAGAGCGGGCCTGATCCGCCCGCTGCGATCGCCGCCTGACGCTTTCGAGTTGAGCAGCTATGTGTTTCTGATTCCGTTTACTCAGCCAGTTTTTTGTCAAAGGCAAACTTCTCAATGGCTAAATCCAAATCGAGCAAGATGATCTATTTCTTCAGTAAGTCGCGGACTGACGGCGACGGCACCATGAAGGCGCTGTTGGGCGGCAAGGGCGCTAACTTGGGGGCGATGACCAAGATTGGTCTGCCTGTGCCTCCGGGATTCACGATCACCACCGAAGTTTGCACCCACTATTACGAGAATGGCCGCAAGTATCCGGACGGGTTGCTGACGGAATTGGCCAAGGCGGTCGCTTGGATGGAGAAAGAGACCGGCAAGAAATTTGGCGACCCGAAGAACCCGCTGCTCGTCTCCGTCCGCTCCGGCGCCCGCGATTCGATGCCCGGCATGATGGACACGATTCTCAATCTCGGGCTGAACGACGAAACAACCGAAGGCTTGAAGAAAGCGACTGGCAACGGCCGCTTTGCCTGGGACTCCTATCGCCGCTTCCTCCAGATGTACGGCGACGTCGTGATGGGCGTTCAGAAACGCCATGAACACGAACACGAGCCGTTCGATGATGTGATGGACGCTCTCAAGAAGGAAGTCAAGGCGAAGGAAGACGTCGACCTGTCTGAAGAGCACTTGCAAGAATTGGTCAAGCGATTCAAGAAGCTGATCAAGGACCGCACCGGCAAGGCGTTCCCGACTGACCCAATGAAGCAGTTGGAAGGTGCGATCGGCGCTGTGTTCAGTTCGTGGATGAACGAGCGGGCGATTCTCTATCGCCAGAAGTATCGCATTCCCGATGAATGGGGCACTGCGGTCAACGTTCAGAGCATGGTCTTCGGCAACATGTGCAAATACTGCGTCACGTGCGTTGCGTTCACCCGCGATCCGGCTACCGGCGAGAATGTTTTCTACGGCGAATACCTCGTTAACGCTCAAGGCGAAGACGTGATCGCCGGCGGGCGCACGCCGATGAAGATCTCCGACATGGCTCACGATCCCGAAATCGGACCAGCTTTCAAGGAACTCAATGCCGTCCGCAAGACGCTAGAAAAGAACTTTGGCGACGTGCAGGACTTCGAGTTCACGATCGAAAAGAAGAAGCTCTACATGTTGCAGACGCGACATGGCAAGCGCACCGCGCTGGCCTACGTGAAAATCGCGCATGACATGGTCAAAGAAAAATTGATGACTCCGGAACACGCGGTCAAATCGGGTGACCCGGAAGCCCTCAATCAGTTGCTCCAACCGATTTTCGACACGACCGACTACGAGAAGGCTCGCAAGGCGGGCCGCCTGCTCGCGACCGGCTTGCCGGCCGGTCCGGGTGCCGCATCGGGTGTCGTCTGCTTCAGCGCACACAAAGCTGAAGAGTGGGCTCGCAAGGGTCAGCACGTGATCCTCGCTCGCATCGAGACCAGCCCGGAAGACCTCCGCGGCATGATCGCCTCGGACGGCATTTTGACCGCCCGGGGTGGTGTCTCCAGCCACGCCGCTCTCGTTGCCCGCCAGATGGGCAAGGTCTGCGTTGCCGGCGCCGGCGACATCGAGATCGACTACCACAAGGGAACCCTCAAGGCCAAGGGCGTGACGCTCAAGGAAGGGGACCCGATCAGCATCAACGGTACGACTGGCGAAGTCTTCAGTGGCAACATTGCGACAGCCGACAGCGAACTGAAGCAGGTGCTTGTCACCAAGAAGATGAAGCCCAAGGACAGCAAGGTCTTCCAGTACTACGACTTCATCATGAAGCTGGCCGACAAGTACCGGAACATGGGTATTCGCACCAACTCGGATCAGCCTGATCAAGTTGAAAACGCGATTGCCTTCGGCGCTGAGGGAATTGGTCTCTGCCGCACCGAGCACATGTTCTTCGAAGGCGATCGCATCATTGCCGTTCGGCAGATGATCCTGGCGGAGAAGCCCGAAGATCGGAAAAAGGCGCTGGCCAAGTTGCTACCTTACCAGCAGAAGGACTTCGAGGGCATCTTTAAGGCTCTCGACGGACGCCCGGCTTGCATTCGCTTGCTCGATCCCCCACTGCACGAATTCCTTCCGCACAGCGACAACCGCAAGGGCCAGGAAGAAGTCGCCAAGCAGCTGAAGATCTCCGTCGAACACGTCGAGAAACTGGTCAAGGAACTGCACGAGTTCAACCCAATGCTCGGCTTCCGCGGTTGCCGCCTCGGGATCGTCCGGCCGGAAATTTCCGAAATGCAGGCCCGAGCCATCTTCCAAGCGGCGGCTGCCGTGATGAAGGCTGGCATCAAGGTCAAGCCGGAAGTGATGGTTCCGCTGGTCGGTTTCAAGAAGGAACTCGATCTGCAGGTTGAGATCGTCCATCGCGTCGCTCGCGAAGTGATGAAGGAAACCGGGAAGAAGTTCCCCTACCACGTCGGCACGATGATCGAGATTCCTCGCGGTTGCTTGACGGCTGATGAGATCGCTGAGACCGCGGAGTTCTTCTCCTTCGGCACCAACGACTTGACTCAGACCGCACTCGGCATGAGCCGCGACGACTCCAACACCTTCCTCCCAGCTTATCAAGAGCTGGAAATCATCAAGGCGAATCCATTTGCCTCGATCGACACGACGGGCGTTGGCCAGTTGATGAAGATGGGCGTCGACAAGGGCCGCAGCAAGAAGAGCGACCTGAAGATCGGCATCTGCGGCGAGCACGGTGGCGATCCGTCCAGCGTGGTCTTCTGCCACAACATCGGCTTGGATTACGTCAGCTGCAGTCCATTCCGCGTGCCGATTGCACGCTTAGCCGCAGCTCAGGCAGCTTTGCGAAACCCTCGCAAGTAAGCCACGTTTTCGGTTAAACTGAATCATCCCGGGACGGTCTCTCCTCCACAGGCGGACGGTCCCTTTTTTTGTATCTTCAGGTAATGAGCAAAACGATGCGCGACCCTCAAGTCCTCGCTCTGGAAAAAGAAGCTGAGAAGCTTCGTCAGGAAAAGCAGTACGAGCCGGCGATTGAAAAGATGCAGCAGGCCTTGGCGATTGACCCCAGCTTTGTCCGCGGGCATCTTTCTCTTGCCGTGCTCTACCATTTGACCGGGCAGTACGATGAGTCCTGCGAACACGCGGAGAAGGCTTGCCAACTTGAACCTAATGACGTGTTCAACTACGCCGCGCTGAGCGTTACCTATCAGCGAGCCTTTGAAGGAACGCGGGATCCGGCTTACATCCAGAAGGCCGAGATGGCCAAGGCTCGCAGCCACGGCTTCTAATGCAGTAAATGTGAGGCGAACCGCGGACTCGTTGTCTTGGAGACCGCCAAGCGTCACGCCGAGGTAGAGAGGAACCGATGCAGCATCGCAGCGAACGCGTCCGCTTCCCTAATCAGAAAGGGGTCGAGCTGGCCGGTATTCTCGAGTGGCCGATGACCGAGCCACACCGGTTCGCGATCTTCGCGCACTGCTTCACCTGCGGGAAAGACCTCAAGGCGATTGTTCGGATCAGCCGCCAGCTTGCGGCGCTGGGCGTTGCAGTTTTGCGCTTCGACTTCACCGGCTTGGGGGATAGCCGGGGCGACTTCAGCCGCACGACGTTCGAGGACAATCAGTCCGATTTGATAGCCGCAGTAGATTTCCTGACCCAGCACCACCGGCCCCCCAATCTCTTGATTGGTCATAGCCTTGGTGGGGCGGCCGTGCTTGCCTGTGCCGAGCGAATCCACACAGCAGAGGCGCTGGTAAATATTGCTTCCCCTGCCAATACCCGTCATCTGGCCGACTATTTAGCGCGAACCAATCCTGCGATTGAAACGAGCGGTGCAGGGGAGGTTGTGATCGGCGGACGACCGCACGTAATTCGCCGTGAAATGCTGGAAGCCTTGAGAAATACTGACTTGCCAAACGTGATTCGCGGGCTGCAGAAGCCGCTGCTGATTTTCTTTTCGCCACTCGATGAGACGCTGCCTTGGAAACATGGTAAGGAGATGTTTGAGCTTGCCGGTGGTCCAACCAGTTTTGTGACCTTGGATGGGGCCGACCATTTGCTGGTCAATCAACCGGGTGATACCGAGTTCGTCGCCCGAATGATCGACCTCTGGTCACGTCGTTTTGCCGAGAGTTGAACGGCGGGGCGTCAGCAGTTTTTCAAAACACTGGTGCGCGTAGCCTCTAGCCTCCTCGTTTTATCCGCAGCCGTAAGACTTTTGGCTGCGAGGTAAACGAAGCAGGAAAGATGCACAATTCGCTTTGCTCCTTAGCGTGCGGGCGTCAATTCGTTGTTACCCCCGGTCCCGCCACCGATCGCTGGGACGGGAATGGTCCAAGTAGTCCGCAGCGAAGACCGCGGATCGCGCTTGGCCAATTCCTCAAATTCAGGTTCATTGTGCAATGGCACAAACTCGGCAATCGTCTTCAGACC
>JBJTQD010000985.1:0-3197 GCA_046075445.1 Planctomycetota bacterium | reverse complement strand
GCCTTTCGAGGCGTCAGGTTCGACCTTTCTCGGGTCGGAAAATTATCGGACGTGGTCGCTCCACCTTACGATGTGATCGACGAGCGACTGCAAGAGTCGCTTTATCTGCGGCATCCACAGAACATCGTTCGCTTGGAACTGGCCAAAAGCGCGCCGAATGAGCCCGATGAGAATCGCTACCGCAGAGCCGGTGTGGCTTGGCGAAATTGGCGGCGCGAGGGGCTTCTGCAGCTGGAATCTCGTCCAGCGATTTACGTCTGTCATCAGCATTTTCAGGTCGAAGGCCGCTCTTACGTGCGCCGTGGATTTATCTGCCGCTTGGGGCTTGAGCGATTCGGCGAGGGGAGCGTCTACCCGCATGAAGAGACCCACGCGCGGGCCAAACAGGATCGGTTGCAGTTGCTGCGTGAGACCAGAGCAAACCTCAGCCCGATTCTGGGGCTGTACGAGGATGAGCTTGGCGAAGTTCAGGAACTGCTCGAGTCCGCGATTGCCGATCGGACTCCGCTGGAAGCTCATGATGAAGAGGGCAATCGGCACCTGGTTTGGATTGTCACCGATATTGCGACGATTTCTCGAGCGGCCGACTTGATGGGCGAGCGCGCGATTTTCATTGCCGATGGACATCATCGATACGAGACGGCTTGTGATTATCGCGATGAGTTGGCCGCGACGGCAGGCGGAAGTTTGCCCACCGAGCACCCGGCGAACTACACGCTGATGGCTTGCTTTGGGATGAGCGACCCGGGGCTGGTCGTGCTCCCAACGCACCGCTTGTTCAGAGGCGTCGCCCCAATCAGCTCAAGCGATCTCATCAAACGGTTAGGTGAGGCGTTCCAGTGTGAACTAGCGGGCCAGGGATCTGCTGCGGCCGAAGAGGTTTGGACGCAGATTGAGCTGGAAGGCGATCCGGGAACGATTGGTCTGTTCGCTCGCCAGGATGATGCGTGGGTGTTGGCCCGGCTGACTGAGACTGGCCGAGAATTGATGGATCGCAATTCGAAGAGCAGCCCGGAGTGGAATGCGCTGAGCGTTTCGCTGCTGCATCGGCTGGTGCTTGAGCAGTTGCTGGGATTGCAGGATTTGCCATCGCCGCTGTACGTGCGAACGGCTGGGGAAGTTCAGCAGGCGCTGGTCACCGGTGATTCTGGGACGCGTGATGCGACAGGTCAGACTCGAAGCGGTGAGGATTTCGAGTTGGCTGCGTTGGTCCTACCGCCGCGGGTTGAGGACGTGCAGCTGATTAGTTTGCAGAGTGAGCGGATGCCTCCCAAGAGTACGTTTTTCTATCCGAAGCTGCTGACTGGTTTGGTGATGAACCCGTTGGATTGACTTGTTTCACGTAGAACGTCCAGATTGCCTCGTTGGTGTTTCTTGCCTAGGTGTTCTGTTTTCACGTGGAACGAGGGTTCTGAACCGGGGGCGGGCGCGAGGCCCTGCTGACGAAGACAAACGAAAAGCTGAATTGGCATTTTGTGATTGGCGGTAACTTGCTAATTATCCGGTGCTGAACAGTGTGGTCTGGGACCGAGTGGCGGAACGCTAGCAATGCCGACGACGATTTGTATCGCGAACCAAAAAGGTGGCGTGGGGAAGACCACGACAGCGATCAATTTATCTGCGGCTTTGGCGACCGCCGGCAAGACAACGCTCCTGATCGACCTCGACCCGCAGTGCAATGCAACCAGCGGATTGGGACGACGGCCGGTGGAAGAGCATGCTTTACTGAGCAGTCGTCCGCTGCGGCTGGGAGTGAGCGAGTCTGAGGTCCCGGGGCTGTTTCTGTTGCCAGGGAGTCGGGCTTTCCGAGACGTCGACTTTCTCGCTTCGGCTGACGAAGCGCGGGAGCGGCAACTGCTGGCTCATTTGCAGGAAGGCACTGGGCTGTTTGACTATGTGGTTATCGATTGTCCTCCTTCTCTGGGGCGGTTGACCAAGCTTGCCTTGGCGGCCTCCGATGAGGTTCTGATGCCGATCCAGTGCGAGTTTTTCGCCATGGAAGGGCTGACCCAGATGATCGAAGTCATCCGCAGTGTGATGCTTACGAAGCAAGGGCAGCTAGAGTTCGCAGGAATTCTGCTGACCATGTACGACCACGAACTGGAATTGACCAAAGAGGTTGAAGACCAGGTGCGGGAATTTTTTGGTGAAATCGTGTTTGAGTCGGTGATCCCACGGGATGTGGCGGTCAGCGAGGCGCCGAGTCACGGCCAGAGCGTCTTGGATTACGCTCCCCGATCGCGCGGCTCGCGAGCTTATGTCGAACTGGGCATGGAGGTTTTGTACGGTGAATAAGAACCGAAGACTGGGACGGGGCTTGGAGGCCCTGCTGAACGCGGGTTGGGATTCGGCTGAGGTGCAGATGCCGCAGAGCGAAACGGCATTGCCGCCGATAGCCGGGGCGACGCTAGCATCCGAGCCTTCGCCGCCTGCCGCAGCACCGCCGGCAGACACGATCCGCTTGAACGTTTACGACATCGAAGAGAATCCATTCCAGCCACGACGCGAGTTCAGCGAATCAGAGATCGCCTCGCTCGCCGAGAGCCTAAAGGACCACGACATTCTCCAGCCGATTCTGGTGCGAGTTGTCGGTGGACGTTACCAGTTGATCTCTGGTGAACGACGCTTGCGAGCGGCGATCAAAGCGGGCTGGACGACGATTCCTGCGCGAGTGCGCGAGGCCGACGACCGCCTCGTTGCCGAGTTGGCAATTGTTGAGAACTTGCAGCGAAAGGACCTCAATCCGATTGAAAAAGGGTTATCCTTCCGCCGCTATCTGGATGAGCATGGCTGTACGCAAGAGGATCTGGCCCAGCGGCTGAAGATCGATCGTTCGACGATCGCTAACTTGATCCGGCTGCTGGACCTTCCTCGCCGAGTGCAGGAGATGGTGCAGAAGGGGGACGTTTCCGCCGGTCATGCCCGAGCCCTGTTGCCGCTGGGCGATGAACATTTGCAGATCGAATTTGCGGAGCGAATCAAGCGCGATGGCGTGAGTGTCCGCGAGACGGAGCGCGAGGTTGCCGAGCGAATTGAGCAGGAAGAATCGACCAGCGTCGAGTTCCAATCGGCTCGGCGAAATCGGACGAGGGACAGCCAGGTGGAGGCACTGCAGCAGCAGTTGCGGATGGCCCTTGGCGTGAAGGCTCAAATCCGGACCAGTAAAGCCGGGAAGGGCAAAATCGTGCTTTCTTTCG
>JBJTQD010000984.1:0-2051 GCA_046075445.1 Planctomycetota bacterium | reverse complement strand
TACGTCCTCGGGCGTGTACTGATCGCAATACTTTTCACCCCGCGTTGGGTCGTACAGGCCATCGGCCGTGCGGTAAGGCAAATGCCCGCCGCCAATTCCAAAAAAGCCAAACAACCGCGCGTCTTTTTGGACGGCCAACTCCGCCGCTTGCTCAAGCAGCACGCGGCCGGCTTGGCATTTAGTTCGCTGGGCCACGACATACTTGCCACCGTTCTCGAGGTTGACTTTGCTCAGGTCAGCCTCAGCCAAAAACTTGTTGCCGGGTACATAGTTGGCTCCTTGCTTCTCGCGGTCATCTTCCTTGACTTCGCCCCAACCGCAGCCGATCACCACGTCCGCTCCAGGCAACGCCTCTGAATGGCTGACCGAAGGCAATCCCAGCATGTCGCGCCCGAGGTCCTGGTAGTCGTCTCGGTCGAGATTGTTGGCGTAAGCCGCAGCGGGAGTCGCATGGCAAAACGGAACGCTGGTGACGACTCCTACCAGAAAACCCTCTTTTTGCAGCGCCCGCGCGATTGGCTCAACCTGTTGGCCTTTCAGGTCCACGTTGATCGCCGAGTTGTAGGTCTTAATCCCTGAAAAAATCGAGGTGGCTGAACTTGCCGAGTCGGTCACGATGTGCTTCTGTGCGGAATAACTGCCGAGAAGATACTGCGGCGAGGCAGGTTTGGCCCAAGGCGCGGAACCGCCGAATTGTGCGGAATAGCCACCGAGATTTCGATCGGGCTGTTCCTTAAAGACTTGCCTGTCGACATCGGGCTTGGCATCTCCGAACCGGGCACTCGTCACATAGTAGCCGTAGTCGGTTGGCGCACCCGAGTAGTCAAGAAAGCTCAAACCGGTCCCTCTACCTCGCGAGTAAGCCAGCTTCTGCGTCTTGTAGATCGCTGCGGCCTGCGTTGTCTGCCAGTCCATCCCGTCGAAGATGACCACGAAAATGTATTTTTTACCGGCTTGCGCCGCCGCTTTCTGCAGTTGAAAAAGCTCGGTCTGGTCAAAGTAGTCTGCGGCTGGATTGTGGGTGCCGGCAGGGACTTCACCGTAAATTTCCGTCAAACGCTGGGGATCCCGGTAAACCGAGCGACTTCCTTGCAGCGAGTCGAGCGTGCCGCCAAAGAGGTAGACCGGGATCAATCGATTCGAGTGATTCGTCCAGCCGGTGAACTTTTCGGGATTGGTGCCCCAGTAACCCCAGTCAGCTTTCTCGGTCTCGATCGCCGCCAACTGGGCGGCGCGGAGGTGGTCCGGTGCCTGCTGGGCCTGCGAACTCGCAAGCGAGGTCAGCAAGCCGCAGATAACGAGAACGAAAAGAAGTCGGTTGCTCATGGAGCTTGAAACCTCGGGCGGAAAGCGAAGTAGAGATTATTGATAACCGTAATCCCGCTAGTTTAGCCGCGAATTCGTTCGTCGAGAACTGCGTGCCGTATTCAGCCCCGCTCTGGTTCGGGGTAGGATTTAGTCCTGCGGGTGACGATTGTTTTGGCGGCATCGAAAACAGTCGCCGGCATCCCCCGCGTTCTTACTAATGAAATGTTCCTCACCTCGCTTACGGGCTTACCATGGTGCGCTTCACCTTAAAGAAACTTTCCCTTCTCCTGCTGGCTTTTGTGTCTCTGGCACTCTGCTCAGCAACCCCGCGACTGACTGCTCAAGAGGCCGAACCGAAAGAAGCTGGGGGAGAACAAGCCGGCAACTCGGAACAAGAGAGTCGCCGCGAGTTACAGCGCGAACTGGCTAGACTGCGTAACCGTGAAATGCGACCTCGCCGAGAGGTAAACATCTTCTCCCCGCTCGACCTTCCCACACCGAACGACACCCGCTCGGCAATCGGGCTGCCCGGCCCCAACTACTGGCAACAACAAGCCGATTACCAAATGGAGATCAACGATTACCAAATGGAGATCAAGCTGGATGACGAAGCCGACAAACTGGTCGGCCGCGAGACAATTACCTACACGAACAACAGCCCGACGCCGCTGCCTTACCTCTGGTTCAATCTCGAGCAGAACCTGTTCCGCGGAAACAGCGATGGTTCCAAGTTCACCCCTCGG
>JBJTQD010000983.1:0-2483 GCA_046075445.1 Planctomycetota bacterium | reverse complement strand
ACTCCAGCACGGCGACTCGGCCACCCGGAGCACAGACTCGAGTCATCTCCCGCAGGCCGCGGTCGGTATCAAACACGTTCCGAAGGCCAAACGCGACCGAGACGATTTGGAAATGATTGTCTTGAAAAGGTAAGTTCTGCGTGTCGGCTTCGATGAACTGGACCTGGCTCACCGTGCGAGCGATGCGCTTCTTCTCGCCAACTTGGAGCATTTCAGGACAGAAGTCGGCGGCAATCACCGGGACTTGTCTCGAGGTGGCTCGCTCAAAGGCGAAGGCGAGGTCGCCGGTTCCGCTACAACAGTCGAGGATTGGCTGCTGCTTGTTGGGGCGCAGCGTTTTGACCGTGCGCCATCGCCAGTAGCGATCGACATTCATCGAGAGCAGATGGTTCATGCGGTCGTAGTTCGGCGCAATTTCGCCAAACATTTTCCGCACGCGATCGTTGGACTTGTCGACTGGCATCAGGCGTTCTGGGACGAGAGTGGGAAAAAATAGTCGAGTAGTGGTTGGGCAAGCGAGTCAGGTTGCAGCGAAGGCTCGCTGGGAAACGGCGGCAATTTGGCGGGCCCTGCGCGACCACCCCTGACCAGAACCGAGCGTACCAAGATACATTAACGAGCCGGAGGGCTTCACCCCCTGAAACGGGCGGATTCCTGAGGAATCTGATGCTGCTTGAGGCTGGGTGGTTCCTTTTTGATGAACGAACCGATGCAATCGTAGCCAGCTTGCAGCTTTCGCCTCTCGGACCGAATTGACTCATGACACAGCAAATCAGCGTTGCCCTGCTTCCCAAGTTAACCGACCCCCAAAGTGTCGAGGGGCAAACCGTCGTGGTGACTGACGTTCTCCGGGCGACGACAACGATTATTTCTGCACTCAATAACGGCGTGCGGCAGGTGATTCCCACCCCGACCATTCCGGGTGCGCTGGAGTTGAAAGCGCAGCTTGGCGAGACGGCGATCCTCGGTGGCGAGCGCGGTGGTGTAATCATTCCCGGCTTTCACAATGGCAATTCTCCGCGCGAGTTCACGCCGGAGCTGGTGCGCGAGCGCGAGCTGGTTCTCTGTACGACAAATGGAACGGTGGCGATGGAAAGCTGCCGTGGGGCCGAACGCGTCCTGATCGGCGCCTTTGTGAACCTCACCGCCGTGGTGCAAGAATTAGTGCGCGCAACTCGCGTGCTGGTGATTTGCGCGGGAACCGGAGGGAAGGTAACCAGTGAAGACTGTCTGTTTGCCGGAGCCGTCGTTGAGCGGCTGGTGGAACATCATCGAGGCAGTGCAGCGCTGGATGATCAATCGCAGATTGCACTCGGCTGGTGGCAGGCGGCCTGCTTGCGAGTCGCTCGCGGGGAATTACTCAGCGACATCCTCGGCGAGGGGCTGGGCGGGCGAAACTTGCTCAAGTTAAAGTACGACGAAGATATCCGCTTCTGTGCGGAAATCGATCGCCTGCCGGTTGTCCCTGAATTGGATACGGGTGAGTGGCGAATCAGATTGTGAGAGAGGGGCGATTGAGATAAGCGTCCATTTCAACCGCGTCTGCCAAGCTTTTTAAGGCATTTGAATTGGAGCGGGTTTCAGGAGAAATAATTAAGCGTGGCGTTTGAGTCGTTGGATAAGTCCGCAGCAGGCTAATTAAATGAGCACGCAACCTCGTTTTCTGACGAACTATACAGTCGCGGATTATCAACGCTGGGAGGGGCGTTGGGAGTTAATTGATGGGATTGCGATTGCCATGACGCCCTCCCCTTTCGCTCCGCATGAGCGTGTTGTTTCAAGGTTGGCTCGGCTGATCGGGAATCAACTCGACAGCGCAGGTTGTGGCTGTGAGGTTTACACGGGCCTCGATTGGATCGTTAGTGATCACACCGTAGTTCGCCCGGACTTGATGGTGGTCTGCGGCGAGCAACCGGAAACTCATCTGCAACGTCCACCAACTTTGGTAGTTGAGGTCCTGTCGGAAGCAACGAAAGGACGCGATTTGGTTGTGAAGCGAGCGCTCTATTTGGAATTGGGCGTAACCGAATACTCGATAATTGATCCAGACCGACGTTCCATCGAGTTCTGTCGCTCAGACCAGTCCAGCGTGCTCGAGAGTGGAGTTGGTCGTCGTCTGTTGAGTCTTGGTATGAAAGAGTTGCTTTTGGAAATTGATTTGAAGTCAATTTTTCCTTGAACCATTGCGCTGCGTTCCGGAAGAAGAGGGGTAAACACAGAGACACAGAGGACGCAGAGGTAGGAAAGAGAGAAGGGGTAGGAGAGAGTGACAAGCTCAACGCAGGTCTCCCGACCTCGCCGCCGCTTCGACCTCTGGTTTCCTCTATGCCTTTAATTAGGCTTCAGCGTCGAACCGCCCGTGCCCCGAGGGGGCGACGTTCGGTTCGACCTTCGTAAGAACTTTCGGACCGTTACCCGGGGTGGCGCGGCCGAAATACTGCGCATTTTTCGGCCACTCTACCCCGGGCTGGAGGCTGAAAGGC
>JBJTQD010000982.1:0-1150 GCA_046075445.1 Planctomycetota bacterium | reverse complement strand
GCCAACTCCGAAGAAAACTTTCTCCGCGCGAGTTCTTCCATGATCGGATTCAAACAGAAATTGAGACCCGTTTGGCGCAGTCTGCTGGCCGCGGGCAACCACGACTTTTGTCCGAGCCTGAATCGCTATTTTTACTGGCTCAAACAACCGATCGGGTGGTTTGTGATTGCGGCCGTCGCTTCCCTGTTGGTTGCGATCATGCTCGGTCCACAGGGCTGGGTTTTATTCGCGGGGATTGTCAGCGTAACGCTGCTCGGTGTGCTGTGGCCAGCCTTGGCGATGCGCGGATTAAGCGCGGAGCTGAGCTTTGACCGGCGAAGAGTAACCGAGCAGCAAGGCGTGCGGGTCAAGTGGCGGGTCTCCAATCGCTGGCCGCTGCCGATTTGGGGGCTGAGCTTGGACCGCGGATTCTCCAGCGACTGCGATCGGGCGGGACGCCCGGTGATCGCACTGGGCTGTGTGCGTCCCTGGAGCACGGCTGAATTTGAGTGGGAACACACGCCGGGAACACGTGGCGTTCTGCCGGTGGCCCAGCCGATACTGAGCAACGGTTTTCCTTTTGGCATCTGGCAAGCTGAACGCGTGGTGCAGGTTCCCGTGAAGCTCTTAGTCTGGCCGCGCACGTTTACGCTCGACGGAATTCCAGAAATTTCGGGTAACCGGTTTGCGGTGACCGGAATGCTGCAGCCCAAGTCCGGACATGACGGCGAGTTCATCGGCATTCGCCCTTACCGACAAGGCGACTCTTTGCGACACATTCACTGGGCACAAACGGCTCGGCAGGACGAGTTGATTGTTTGCGAACGGCAAACACACTGTCGCCGAAGCGTGCGGATTGAACTGGACCCCGCGATGATTGCCGGGGAGTCGGCAGCGAGTTGGGAGACGTCTCGCGAGTGGTTGTTTCGAGTTTCCGCGAGCCTTTGCAAAGCGTTTCACTCGCACCGCTTTCAGATTGCCTGTCAACTCGGTGACGAACTGATTGAACTTCCAGAGAGCGCGCTCGACATCAAGCCGATCTTGGACCGGATGGCGATGTGGAAGTCCCCAGCCGCGGAGATGGAAGCGAGCGGGAGCTTGACAAGCACTCACGCTGCGGCCGATCAGGTGGAGAAGGCCGATCGGGATTCGAATGCTGGGAGTGGCTCTG
>JBJTQD010000981.1:0-9761 GCA_046075445.1 Planctomycetota bacterium | reverse complement strand
CGATTGAGTTGGTGCGGAGTTTCGGAGTGGAAGTTGAGTCTTCCGGTAACCTCGTCCAGTACTTCGAGTCGCGGTGGAGCGATGAGCAGTGGCAGATGCATCTTGAGGCCGATCGTTTGAACCAAGCAGCCTACGAAGTCGCTTGGCAAATGATGACCGACCATGCGCGTGCGGGAAAGCGGTTGACTGAGTGCGATGTGCAGGACCGCGTGATGGCGTTTTATGCCGAGCACAAGATGACGACTTACCATGCGCCGATCGTCGGTGTCGGGCCCAATGGTGGCGATCCGCATTACGCCCCACAGCGAGGCAGTGACAGTGAGATTCGGCCGGGTGATCTGGTGCTGCTGGATATGTGGGCCAAGATGGATCGGCCGGGCGCGGTCTACAGCGATCTAACGAAGATGGGCTTTGTCGGCGGCGAGGTGCCGGAGAAGTATGAGAAGATTTTTCGGATCGTAGCCGCCGCGCGAGATGCCGGAATCAAGTTGGTGCAGGATAGATTTGCCGCTGGGCAGTCGCTGCAAGGCTGGGAAGTCGATGCGGCAACGCGGAAGGTGATTGTGGATGCCGGTTACGGAGACTACTTTGTCCACCGCACGGGGCATAACATCGGGCAAGAGACGCATGGAAACGGCGCTCATATGGATAACCTCGAGACCAAAGAAGAGCGGCTGGTCTTGCCCCGCACTTGCTTCTCAATCGAGCCGGGGATCTATTTCCCCGAGTTTGGAGTGCGGAGCGAGATCAATGTCTACGTGGACAAGGAGAGCCATGTGCATGTGACGGGCGGATTACAGACGCATATTTTGCCGCTGCTGAAGGTCTATTAAGAAGTTCGCGTTCTTCGTAGAACGGTTGGGCGAAATTGAACATTCTCGACCTGTTCGGCGAATCAGACGGGGAAAGTTGAGCCCCTCTACGCCGAGAGCCGAAACGCTGCGGTTGACCACTGGTTAAATTAGCAGTACCCGGTCTTTCAGGCCCATAACTCGGCGGATGGGTTGAATCGCAAGCGGTCTGCCCGAGCAGTATTTACAATGGGTTGGCGGTCAGCCTTCACGGGAACAGGTCTCAGGCACATCGACTAGGCTCGGTAATCCTTGGGTCGATCTGGACAGGCATTCATTCTCAATCATCAAAAGGAAACAGCGATGTTACGAATCACGTGCGGCTTGGCTTTCGCCGCAGTCTGCTTGCTCTCGGCAAACGCGGCTTGGGCACAAGAGAAGAGTCCGGAAGCGCGCCCCGCGGTTCGCCTAGAGCGTGCGCTACAGGATCTCAATCGATCAAGTGAAGAGATTCGCGAGCAAATCAAAGCTGCTGAGAAGGAAGGGAATGACGAGCGGGTCGCTCAACTGAAGGCCAAAGCCGAACGGGTCGAGAACAATATTCGTGAGACCAAGTCGGCGTTTGAGAAACTTCGCAATCAACAGGCTGTCGAGAGAAAGGCTTCGGCCGACAAGGCCGCTGCGGGTGAGAAGTCAGCAGAGCGATTCGAGCGGCAGTTAGAGGAGCTGAGAAAAGCTGACGAGCAAGTTCGGAATGAGATTAAGGCTGCTGAGAAGGAAGGGAATAAGGAACGCGTTGAGCAACTCAAGGTCAAGGCGGAACGGGTCGAGAACAACATTCGCGAAACAAAGTTGGCTTTAGAAAAATTCCGCGATCAGCAGGCTAAGGAAAAGCAACCGGCAGGCGAGCGAAAGGCGGTTGAAAAGCGTGTCGCTGAAAAGCAGGTCGAAGCAAAGCGGCCTGTTCAGGAGCCGCTTCGGCAAGCGCCCGTTCGCCCCAATGTGCAGCGAATGGAGCAAATGCGTTCGGCGGAACGAATGCTACGAGAGGGTGGGCTGGAAGACTTGGCCAATGAAGTGCGCAACCGGGCTGACCGCTGGGAGCAGGAAGTTCGTCAGCAAGGCCAAGAGGCAAATCGGCAACGCCAGGATGCCGACGAGCGAGTGCAGCGTGAGCGAGAAATGTTTCGGCAGCGAGAGGAAGCTTTGAAGCAAAGGGAAGAAGGACTGCGTCGCGAAGCGGAGGCGTTTCAGGCTCGGCAGCGCGAGATGGAGCAGCGAATGAGGGCCGAGCGCGAGAAGATGGAACGCGAAATGCAACGGGCTCGGCAGGAACTGGACCAGGAACGCCAACGGCTCCGCTCAGAATTCAATCGGGTCCAAGGGGAACAGCCGCGTGACCCCCAGCCGCGGACAGACCGACCGCCGCAGCCTCAGGGCGTTAACCCGGAACGAATCGCGAATGCGATGGGCGAAATGAAAAAGTCGATGGAGACTTTCAAGCAGGAACTCAAGAAACTGCGCGACGAAGTCGGTCGACTGAAGAAACAAGTTGAGGAAGACGAAGAAGAGGATGACGACGATGAAGAAGAAGAGGACGATGGCGAAGAGGATGATTGTCCGTAGCATGCTTTAGGTAAAGCGAGTGCCGAAAAAAGCCGGGGGCCAATGCCCTCGGCTTTTTCTGTTTTACCGTCGATTTGATTGTATCTAACCGCCGGACTACCAAGCCCGCTCGGCGATGCCTGCCTTGCTGACAATCGAAGGAAGCCAGACGACGCCGACCGATTGGATCGCGATATCCGTCTTCCGCGAGGGGATTGAGATCTCGTCGAGCGTCAATGTGTCGAGCGAGACATTGCACTCATTGTTGAACTCGGTCTCCAAGTCCTTGTACTTGTTTTGGAGATCTTCAAGTGTTTGTTTGGCCCGCTCGAGGTCGGCTTTCTTTTGGGTAGCTCTGCCGATTGAACGGACCGAACTGGTGGTCCGTCCCATGCTTCGGCCGGAGAAGAGGGCCATGATCACGCTGAGGAAATTCAGAATCGTGTCGTACCACTTGCCGCGCAGTTGGCTTTGTTCTTTGTCGACACGCTGTTGAGCGCGGTCGATCTGGTCCTTCATTTGCTGGAATTTCGGCGCGTACTTCTTGCGAATCTTCTCGGTCCGATCGGAGCGAAGTGTTTCCAGTCGTTGCTTGAAAGCCTCGAGTGTCTCGCCCGGATTGGAGAAGACGTCGAAATCTTTGGAGCCGAAAAGACTTAGTGGAAGCTTGCGGTAAAACAGGTCCTTGAGTTCTTTCTCCCAGGCCTTGAAATGCTTGAGCGACTGCAGCACTTCAGGCACGGAGTCAAAGACGGCTTTGGAAGGAGCTTCCGTGTCGAGTTCCAGCGACTCATTTTGAGCTTCGGCGTCTTCCCAGACTGATTGCTCTGAGTCGCCGTCGGAGACGGGGCGAAGCAATTGGGTTTCTTGCCAGAGGTCGATCCCGGGGTTGCTCGCTTTGACATAGTGCAGTCTTCCTTGAGCGAGGAGAGCGGGGCGCAGTACAAGTCGATCGTTGGGGCCGGCCTTGCGGGTTGGGACGACGAAGAACTGTTTGACTTCGACGGGGATGGAAGCTGGGGTACCGGCGATATCGGCGGCGGCACTAACTGAAGCGGATCGCGGTTCGTCGCCGTTGCCGGAATTGGTTTGGGCTGGTGGTTGATATCCGGATTGCTTGAGCAGTTCCTGAATTTGCTGGCGAGTGAGCGGGCCGCGGAGGTAGGACATGGCCCAGCGGGTTTCGAACACGATCGGATGGTCTTTATGAACGTTGTTCAGGAGGAAGTTGCGGTTGGAGAGTCCCGCGAGGATTTGTTCCATTTCTTTGCGGTTGAACGACTGTCCGCTTTGAGCAGCCGCACCTTCCAGACCCTCGATAACTCGGGCTTTGTCTCGCTCGGTCTGGAGGCGGCCGAGGAACCAGGTACCCGTGTTGGAGAGGCCTTTGTAGTCAAGGTCGACGGGGTTTTGGGTAGCGAGGACGACTCCCAAGCCAAACGCGCGGGCCTGCTTGAGCAATGTCAGCATCGGCAGTTTGGAGGGCGGATTCTTCGTGGGCGGGAAATAGCCGAAGACTTCGTCCATGTAGAGGATGGCCCGCAAGCTGGAGGTGCCGGGTTGTGAGCGGACCCAGGCGAGAACCTCATTTAGCAGGATGGTCACAAAGAACATCCGCTCGCTTTCGGAGAGGTGGGCAATCGAGAGGATGGAGATACACGGTTTTCCCTCGGCCGTTTGCAACAGGTTCTGTACGTCCAGCGACTCGCCCATCAGCCAGCTGCCGAACGAGGGGGAGGCGAGCAGATTATTCATCGTCATCGCCAAGTCGTTTCGGTCTTTGGCGGGATAGAACTCATCGAGGTCGAGCACGCCGACCTTTTTGAACGACGGCTTTTTGATTTCATTGATCAGCTTGCCGAGGTCGAGTTCTTTGCCTCCGGTCCAGCTCTCTTCGAGGATTCGCGAGATCAAGATATGTTCGCGCGATTTGATTGGATCGACATCCAGGCCGAGCAGAGCGAGCAGGCCCGAGGCGGTGGAGGAGATTCGTTCCCGAAAGAGGTCGGGATCAGCGACTAGTTCTGCGGCGGGTGGGGCGAATGACTTTAGGATCGTCAGGGGCCGACCGGCGCTGCTGCCGGGAGTGTAGACGCGGAGGTCGACGCTGTCGCGCATTCTGCGAATTCGCTCGCCGTCTTGGCCCCACTTGGAGAGCCCCTTCTTCCATTTTTCAGCTTCTGCAGCGGCGAAAGTGTCGAGGTCGAGTCCCTCGCGCTGGGCTTGTCCCGGGTCGACCCAAGGTCGGAAGTCCGAGGGAGCGAGGTCGGGAAAAGTCAGTAGCAGGTTGGCGATATCGCCTTTGGGATCGATGACGATCGCTGGAACTTTATCGAGAGCGGCTTCCTCGAGGAGGCTGATGCAAAGCCCTGTCTTGCCGCTGCCTGTCATTCCGACGACTACGGCATGTGTCGTGAGATCTTTTGAATCGTAAAGCAGAAAGGGAGCTTCGTCTCCGGTCGGCGACTTGGGTTTCTCACGTCCGAGGAAGAATTTGCCAAGGTGATCGATTTCCGCTGCTGCGTTGCTCATGTGTAAACCAAAGGTAGAAAAAATGCTGGTGTTCGGATGAACGTTTGATTTTAAGGCAACTTCGCGGATTGGGGAGAGATCGCTGCAAATGAAATCAGGGAGTTGCCCATTGTCGGCGGGTAAATAAAAGGCAAAATTCAGGGGCGCCTGTGGATTGAGTCCTCGCGATAAACAGGCTCCGTGGCGCAAACCAGTAATTTTTAGATTCTCAAGCGAGGGCGCGGCCTTCTGGCTAACAGCGAAGGCCGGCAGTTCTTGGCAGCTTGAGTAGATATACGGGTCTAAGGAATTCAAATGGAACGCAGCGCGCTGATTAAGAATGCAATGGTAGTGACTCCAGCAGGCGAGACGCAGATGAGCGTGCTCCTGCGAGCGGGAAAAATTGCCGCCTTGGATGTTGCGGCCCATACGACAGCTGATGCAGTCATCGATGCGCGGGGCTTACACCTTCTACCCGGAGTGATCGACGACCAGGTTCATTTCCGTGAACCGGGGCTGACGCACAAAGAGGATTTTGCACATGCGACTCGAGCTGCGGCGAAAGGTGGTGTGACTTCCTTCCTCGAAATGCCGAATACGGTCCCGACGACAACAACCTGTGAACGGTTGGCACAAAAGCTGGAACTCGCATCGCGTAGTTGCTTGGTGAATTATGGTTTCTACATGGGAGCGACCTGCGATAACATTGAAGAGTTGAAGCGAGCGACTCGGACCTGTGGGATCAAGATTTTCATCGGTTCCAGCACGGGCGATTTGCTGGTCGATGATCAGGCGGCGCTGGAGCGAATTTTTGCCGAGACCACGCTTCCGATCTGCGCTCATTGCGAAGACGAGGCGACTGTTCGGGCGAATCAGGCAAGGCTTTCCAATCGCACCGATGTGGCGGCTCATTCTGAGGTACGGGACTATAAGGCGGCACTGATTGCGACGCGTCGAGCGATTGACCTTGCGCGGCGACACGGGCATCAATTTCATGTGCTTCATGTTTCGACGGCGGATGAGATCCCCGAAATCAAAGCGGCTCCGCCTTGGGTGACTGCCGAGGTCTGCCTGCATCACCTGTTTTTCAACGTCGATGACTACGCTCGGCTCGGCTCGCTGGTCAAGATGAATCCTTCGATCAAACACAAGCGAGACAACGAGGCGCTTTGGGCGGCGCTTTTGGATGGCACGATCACGGTCATTGCAACCGACCACGCGCCCCACACTTTAGAGGAGAAAGCCCAGCCCTACCCGGCTTGTCCCTCGGGCTTGCCCGCCGTGGAGAACTCGCTCGCTTTGATGCTTGACCAGGTGAATGCCGGGCGCTGCACGCTCTCGCAAGTTGTGAAGTGGATGTCGGCCGAACCCGCGCGGATTTGGTACTTGCCCAACAAGGGGCGGATTGAAGTGGGAGCCGATGCCGACTTGGTACTGGTCGATATGCAACTCAGCCAAACGATAGAGAACGCCCGGCAGGAGACGAAGACTCGCTGGAGTCCTTGGGCGGGCACGACGCTGCGAGGCTGGCCGGTGCGGACTTATGTCAATGGGCAAGAGGTCTTCCGGCTGGTCGATGGCCAGCCGCAGTTTGACCTGTCGGTCCGCGGTCAGGAATTGTCTTTTGACGAGCGTCGACCGAGTCTCTGCCGGTACACTTCGTAATCGAAGGGTGGGATTTCGATTCCGGCTTTATCGCCTTGGATTCGCAGCACACGTTCGAAATAGACGAACGGGTAATTGCTGTCAGGGTGTTTGTTGAGCACCCACTTGTAGCTGGTTTCCACCATCTTCTCGGGAATTTCACCGGCTCGAACTTTCTCCATCACCGATGTGACGAAAGCTTTTTCTTCGTTGAGCCTGGTTTTGAGGATCGCTTGGATTTTTGCTTCGTAGTCTCGGAATCGGAGTTCCACAGCGTCCTCGCTGGTCGCTTCCGCAGCGGTCGTGGCCAGTTCCTGAGCTCGGAGGTTGTCAGGTTGGCTGAGTAGCGCGGTAGCCACCAGCAGAGCGAATAGTGCGGATGGTTGGAGCAGTTTTGTTGGGGATTGAGGCATCGGAAGCTTCTCCTTTGCTGGGACTGCGGACACAGAGTGGGAGGGGAAGTTAGCAGGAAGCCGAGGCCGTATCAACGGAGAAAAACTGTTGGAAGTAAGGGCTCGAAAACAAACCAGCGGTTCGTCGGAAAGCCCGCGAACCGCTGGTTAAAGTTTCAAAATGACGCCCAGCTTTCAGCAGTGATTACTGCACAGGGAAGCCGGCGGCATTGAAGGCCGCTGCCTCAGCATTGATGGCTGGGACGCAGACCGTACCGAAGGCAGGGAACACAATCGGACCGCCGAAGAATGCTCCTCCGCCGAAGCTGTTGGTTACCCCGTCCAGTTCAAGTTGGAAGTCTGGGATACCGCCAGCGTTGGTGAATACCGCATCCAGCGTGAAGAAGTTGTTCGTCATTGCGACGCAGGTGGTTGCACCGGCTCCGTTGAAGATGTTTAGGTCTTCGAGGAAGCTGTCGACAATCGGGGCGTTGCCCAAGTCTTCGCCCAAGTCATTGCCGGACATGTTGTTGCCCGCCAGTAACAGTGCGGTGTTGGCGTTGTTCAACGTCTCAACCAGCAAGCCGCGGTCAAAGTTGCCAGTGACCAGGTTGTTGGTGATTCGGCCATTGAGCGACGCATCGGCAGTAGCTCGCAAGAAGATACCGCTGAAGAAGGGCAAAGCATCCGGGTCAGTGCCGGGTCCGTTGTCGGTAATGGTGTTACCGTTAATCGTCATGAACAAGGAAGCATCACCCGTTGCATCGCCGGCAATGCCGTCCTGCGTGAAGCCAGAGATCTGGTTGTTCTGGATGAATGCTCGCGTCCGGTTGTCGACACCTGCAACGGCATTGTTGCCAAGAGCCTGAACTAAGACGCCATTACCACCGCCATTGGTGAGTACAGAGTTCTCAACCACAATGTCGGCAAAGGTATCGGTGCCGGTAAAGACTGAGACAGCACTGCCCGCGTTGTTGTTGAGCAGCGAGTTGGTCACCGTCAGGTTGTTGATGGCGAGGTTTGCAATCGTATCGATGTCGAGCCCAATACCGTTTCCTGAGTTGCCCGAGATGGTGGAGTTATCCACGAACAAATTCAGTTGAGCGTCTTGGATGACATCCCCAACGATACCGCCGCCGTTAGCCGTATTGGTGACCGCCGTGTTTTGAACGGTGACATCCAGCAGAGAGGTGGTAGCCGAAGGGTCTCCGGCAATCAGGCGAATACCACTGCCACCGAAGGCCCCGTTTGCATTGACCAAGTTATTGTCAATCAAGGCAAAGTGGCTGGCACCGCCAAATGAACTCAACTGCACGCCATCCGAGTTGTTATTCGAGATGGAGTTGTCAGTGATTTCCGTGGTTAGCAAGGTAGTTACGTTGTCGGCGATAGAGGTGACCCCGATACCGTTGCCGTTAATCGTGTTGTCGACGATGAAGAGACGTTGAGTGCCATTCTCAAGGAGGTTGAAGATACCCGCTCCTGAGCCGATACCGTTACCCGTGATGGTGCTGGTTCCGCCGTTGAAGGAGCTGATGAGCGTCCGGTCGGTGGGATTAGTATTGGTCCAGTTCTGGATCCGAATGCCGTTCGCCACGTTTCCGGTAATCAGCGAGTTCAGGAACTCAAGATTGCCGTCGCCTCCGTTAACATGCAAGCCATTGTCGATGTTGTTACGAGCGGTATGCGAGAGGAACAGAACGTCCGTTCCGTTGCCGGTGGTGTTCAGGAAGTTGACCAACCGAACACCATCCCGACCGTTAGCGTCGGTGATGTTGTTATCGAAGGTAATCTCAGCAGCATCGTAATTCGTCAGGCTGATACCATCGCGGCCGTTGCCGCTGACATCGTTGTCTTCAAAGCTGAGGACCGACGTCGGGTCGGTGTTGTTGGTCAGCAGCATACCGTCGAAGCCGCTGCGAGTAATGTCATTGCGATTGAATTGCCAATCGCCAGTGAAGTTGTTGATTGCAATGCCGTGCAGAATGGCATCGTTGATGGCGACGTCTTCAATCACGCCGTTGTTGACGCCGTTGCCGAGAATTCCGTATCCGGTATCCGCAGCACTGCCATCGACGACGATTCCTCGGACGACGTTGTCGTTCGCCAGAGTGATAGCCGCGCCGCCGGCGTTACCCGAGATTACGGGCCGGTTTGCCCCCGGGTCGTTGCACAATTCGAAGAAGGTGCCGCCCTGCAGCGGGATTAGGTGCAGAGCACCGTCACCCAAGAGCATTTGGCGATCCTTGAGCACGATCCCGTTGGACATACCGAAGTCGGTGCCATTGCCTTCGTGTACGAAGATAATCGCATCGGTCCCAGCCGCTGCTTGGGCGGCTGCCAGCGTGGTGAACGGAGTCTGAGCGCGACCATCGGCAAAACCGGGGTCGGCCGTGTTGTCGACATGGTAAACGTTGTACGGAGCACCAGTGTCTGGATCGATTGCCAGAACGACATCTTGGTTGTAGCGAACAATGTGATCGTTACGCAGAGTCGGTTCCAAATCGCGTCCGGCCAACGAGTACTCGTTGCCACGAGCATTCACGCCGAAGAGGTAGGCGAGTTGCAGGACACCGGTCGTGTCAAATCGTTCGTCTTGATTGACTTCGGCACTGATTACCAGGCCTTGCAGCAGTTGCATCGCAAAGCGAGCGCGGCCACCACCGAAGAAGTCGATGAAGTCCGAGCGGTAGCCGTAGCCACCCAAGTCGAACGAGCCGTTGACCATCCCGAGTGACCGCGGACGGAATCGCCAGGTGACATCGAAACCCTGCAGAGCACTGTCGATGCCGGGCTGCAAAACGATGGCGTTGTTGAA
>JBJTQD010000980.1:0-985 GCA_046075445.1 Planctomycetota bacterium | reverse complement strand
CCCGAGATTTCTCGGATCCGATCCCTCGGAATCCAACGGACCGAGATGTCCCTTGCCGCAGTGGATAGTTCGGTAGCAAGACTTCTTGAGCAGCAGCGGCAGCGTAAAGGAGTGTGAGGTGAGGCCTTTCCAGTTCCACTGTGGCGGACCAAACTTTCCGTTGTTTGGTTGAGCCGGATCGATCCACTGAGTGGTGTGGTGCCGCGCCGAAGTCTGACCGGACATCAACGAAACGCGGGTCGGCGAGCATACGCTCATCGCGTAACAAGTGCTGAACCTCATCCTCTGCCCTGCGAGCCGCTCGAGGTTGGGCGTGCGATAGAACTGATTGAGCGGATACGACTTAGCTTGCCCTTGGTCGTCGGTCAAAAAGGGAACCGAAGTATCCATCACCCCGAGGTCGTCAATCAGGAAGACGACGATATTCGGCAGCTTGGCCGGCCGAGCGGGCGCCCGAAACAACTCTGCTTCACCCTCTGCTATTCCATTGCCCAGACCAGCCGCAATCGCCGCTGCGCTTTGCAGCAAACCAGCCAATGTCGTCAGCAGCAGCGCAAGGCAAACGGCGAAACGGGACGAATATAGGGGCGCTTTTTGCCTGCGTTGCCTCGGCCAATAAACTCTTTCGCGCGTTCGGCTCATCCGCGTTCACTCCATCAACAAAAAAAGACAGGCCCTTCAGGACCCGCCTTTTTAGTTTGGTTTATTCAGCTCATCAACTGAGTAACTTAAGCAACTCGTCGACGTCGCAGACAAGCGGCTCCGGCGAGCAAACCGCCAACCAGCATCGCTGCCGAAGGCTCAGGAACAGCTTGCAGATTCACGCTGCCACCGCCACCACCGTTTTGAACAATGTTCAATTGCCACAACTGCGGGATGGAGTTACCCGATAGCAAGGTTGGAAGATTGCCCAAAGTAAGGCCATTGTTGGTCAAGTTTCCCGTGAAGGTAAACAGCGTCCACTTGATTGGAGCCAAGTCAGTTC
>JBJTQD010000979.1:0-1517 GCA_046075445.1 Planctomycetota bacterium | reverse complement strand
GCGCCGAACGGGTGATTGCCTGGCGATAGTTCAATTTCGTGCGTATGAGTCGGCGGTCGTCGACGAGTTGCCGGGACTTCGAACTCCTCGACCTGTTTCCCATCGACGATGATTCCCATCCGACAGACTTCGTCGCCCGCTTGCTGCCCCCAAGCCGTCAGCTCAATCTTGTACTTGCCCTGTTTGGGAACTGACAATTCAGTGGTCAATTCGCCTCCCGAAGCGATTACCTGATCCTGTTCTGCCGGAAAAGTTCCTTCACCGCCGGTCAAGTCAATACCATTGAGCACGCGCTCGAGCCGATATCCCGCCGGGTCGATAATCGCTTCGGCCGCAATCGCTTCCGCGGCTGAAAGATACTTCTCCATCAGCAGCGGAGAGACCGTCAAAAGCTCGGTGATGTTGTCAAAGCCATGTCCGACTTCGTCTGCGGGAAATTGATCCGTTGCTGGGTAGCGGACGCCGGTCAAGTCTTCAACTGCCGAGCGGTACTCGGCGCGGGTTAGACGGCGTGCGGCAGGAGAGCGGCGGGGAACGATCGTCTGACAGGCCACATCAAAAAATACTTGCTCCAGCCAACGGCCGAAAACTTGTTGTTGCTCGCTGGTCAATACTTCATGATCGGGCGGCGGCATCTCGCCCGCTTCAACTCGCTGCAAGAGTCTCCGCCATTTGTCGACCGATCCGACGACCTGCTTGACCTTAAAGGGCTTACTCAAGTCGAGATTCCCTTCGGCACCTTCGCCCTCGTGACAGTCGAGGCAATGCTGTTTCAGCCAAGGGCGAATCGATTGATCAAGCTCGGCATCCAGTTTCGCAACGGTCTGAGCCAAGTCATCCGGACCTGAATCGGATTGACGCTGGGCATTCGCTTGAGGGCAAGCCATCAAGGTCAACGCGATAACGCCGGCAAAGCGGATACTCAAAACTATTCTGTCTAGCCAGCGATTCATTTCAGCGTGTGCTCGCGAGATCCATTTGAAGGCCAGTCAACGAGATAGAGCTGCGGATAAACTAACGCGTGATCCTCAAAAAAGAGGTCTCGCAGGAGACCTGCTAACTTCAGCAACGCAATGTTCGAGACGCCACGTTGGAAAATCGGTCGCTTGGAATTATTCGCCGCCGAATGACCGAGGGAAAGCAAGGTTGCTCGTTCCTCTATTCTAGCTTCGTTTTTTGCCTTTTTTCGGCTTTACGGTGATGTCCTCTGGAGGACGCGTCGATTGCGGTTCAAATGGCTCGCCACCAGCGATTTGGGTCATCCGCTGCGGCGCCGAGAGCGTTTTCTGCCAGAATTCCTGTGCTCGTTGTACGGAAACTGCGAGAACTGAGCCGGCCGGATACCGTCCGGATGTCGAGGTACCAGCGGGGATCCCGGTAAACAGTTCCAGCGCCTCGTGGATCGTCTCCACGGCGTAGATGTGAAAACGTCCAGCCCGACAGGCGGCAACGACATCAGCCCGCAGCATCAGGTCGCCGGCATTTGCCTTGGGAATTACGACGCCCTGCTCACCCGT
>JBJTQD010000978.1:0-3994 GCA_046075445.1 Planctomycetota bacterium | reverse complement strand
CCAGCTCTCCGCTTTCTTCGCCGCGACGAACGACGCCGCTGAAAGACTCCGTTTTGAGGAAGCCGTGGACGAACACTGGGAACTTCATTTCCATCGCATCGGATTCGACGTCGGTGAGTGCCGACATCGTCACTACGGCCTCGCCTTCGCGAACGGCCTTCACTCGCCAATCGACTCGAACATCCCCGCCAGCGGGAATCTCAAGCGACTTTTCGGCTCCATCAATCGCTTCCAAGCAGCTACCGCTAAGTTGCAGCCCGACTTTGGCCGTCTTTGCCACGTCTAAATAGTTATGCACGATAGCTGAGAGAACGACTTCGTCTTTTTCTACGAAGAAGCGGGGGGCCTGTAGTCGAACCATGATATTTTTGGCCGTCACCACGCTGGTCGTCGCCTCGCCAACTCGCGTCCCGGGTCCCATTGCCCAAGTTCGCAGTTTCCAATCGGTGAGGTTTTCCGGCATTTTGAAAGTGACTTCGGCGGTGCCATCGGCATCGGTCGTGATGTTGGCGTTCCAGTAAGCGGCATCGGCAAAGTCTTTGCGGACCGTGGCGGCGGCCATTTCAGGCTCACCACCATCGCCACCATTCATCACTCCGCTTCCCTGCGCCATTCTGGCTTCTTCAGCCCCGCCTGGAGCTGCGGCCATCGGCATTGCATCGGCCACCATCGCTGCCGTTTCGGGCCCGCCACCTCTCCTAGCAGCCATTTTCCGACCGACTCCGCCACCACCCAGGCCACCACCCATAGGCCCATCTTCCATCAGGTAATCGGCGACTTGGTCAACAAACACGCCCAGATCGTTCATGGGAATGGTGTTGGGTCGGTAGAGATTTCCAAACATCCGGCCGAGGTTGCTTTCGCTCTGCGGGTAGTGACTGCGGACCCACTTCCAAAAGAATTCGCGAATCTCGGGGACATTGCTCCCGCCGGAGATGTATTCAACCGCGCGGTCGTACATTGTCATGACCACCGAGCCGACGAATGGTTTTCCGTCAGGACCGGTCAACTTAACCCGAACTTTGGCCTCGGCACCCGGTGTGTATTTCGTTTGCGAAGGTTCAATCGCTACATCGATCACTCGCTTTTCCGGAGGGACCACTACGTTGCGAACAGCCGAATGGAACCGCGCATCGGAAATTGTCGTTGCCTCGATGTAGAAGTTGGGCATGTCACCCTTTTCGACAGCCACATCGACAACCGTGCTTTTTCCTTCAAGCCGCAGAACCTTAGGCCGCGTGCCGTAATTACCATTAGCTGGCCGGAGCCAGAGTAAAACAGTCGACTCGGTGCGGTTGGTGTTGATCAGCAACCGGACTGTCTCACCCGGGGCGTACTCAGGCTTGTCGGTGATGATTTCCAAATCGTTAAATCGGAAAGCCGCACCATCAAAGCCCTGCCCCATGACCACAAGCATCTGGCCGCCTTCGAACGAGTGGCCCTGACCGTCATCGACGACGAGCGAGAGCCGATATTGCCCCGGTTCGCTTGCCTTAAGTGCTTGAGTTACCTCGCCAGTTTCGGGAACAGCGAGATCCCAGGTCTGCACAGCGGTCTCGACCGGCTTTCCATCGGCTTCATACTTCACCTTCAGCAGCGTGAGCTTGCCTTTGCCAGCGACGCCCTTACCATCGGCGGTCCGTGCCGAAAACGTAGCCTGAATTGGTTCGCCTACTCGATAATGCCCGCGATCGGTCCAGCCGTAGACGCGGAACGCTTGGCGAGCGACCACCACGCTCCCTGTGCCGACGATTGTGCGACGCGAAGAGTCAACGACCTCCGCCGTAATTGAGTAATCGTGGTCTTGATCGCCGTGCAGAGCCTTGGCAAGTGCCGTGTCAATCTTTACCTCGACCGTTCCATCTGGCCCGATTTCGGCTTCTTCATCCAGCACTAATTCTGGTGGCTCATTGGAGCCACCCCACCAGGGCCAGCGGGGAGCGTAGCAGCCCCAGCGGGAAAAGCCCGGGTACCAATCGTAATCGCAGCCGAACCACCAGTAGCCGTTACCATACAACCAATCCCAGCGGCGAACCGGGAACCAGCGGACGTCGCGAGCCGTTCGCTCGACCTTGTACTTCACCTTGGCATTGGTCACTGGCCCACCGAAATAATATTTCGCCGAGATCTTCGCAGTGATCGTCTCGCCCAAGGAGACTGGCTTTTGCGGCGCCTCAACGGTCACTTCGTACTCGGGCTTTTTGTATTCCTCAACGCGGAACATCTGGTAGCTCTGAAACTCGGCATCATTCGTCAACCGCAGGACATATTGCCCCAGCATTGCTTCGCTACCGAGTGTGAACTCGCCATCGACCGAGCCGTTTTCGTCGACCTTGACCTGCCGGGAAAGAATCTCATTCCCCTGCGGATCATTGATCTTGATCATCATGTTTCGGCCGACAGCTATCGGCCCGGAGTCTTTGTTGTAGTCCGTCTCGCGCAGCCAAAACTTGTATTTCAGCGTCTGACCCGGGCGATAAATCGGCCGGTCGGTGATTCCATAGATTTTGAGACCACCGTATTTCTCTCCCTGATAGGGTCCTACCCACCCACCGGAGAAACCGAGATGAGCGAGTTTGCCACCAGGAGCCCTGGCTATCGTTAACCACCGAAAGTTATTGTCGAGCATCAACGGTTCGGCTTCGGCGAAGCCTTCCGCATCGGTTTCCTCAGCGAAATTTTTCGTGATAAGGTTGTTTCGCTTTTGCCGTTCATTCCACTCCATCCGCCAACCAAAGAATTCGAGGTTAGCTCCCGCGACCGGTTGACCATTCACGGCATCGGCCGCGAAGTAGAGATACTTGCCGTTGACCGGCTTACGAGCAATCGCAAGGTCATTGACCCAAATCACGATGAACGCTTCGTTCCCGTCCTTGATTTTGGACCTCACCAAATAGGCTCCGGCTTTCTGCAGAGGCGTCGTGATCGTGACGCGTCTGTCGAAGTGATTCGGCCGCGGTTCGAGGTCTACCGACCATCTCGCTACTTCGGGAAGCAGGTATTTTTCTTTGCCGCTGTAGAAAATGTCATAGCCGATCGTATCGAAGTTGGCTTTTTGCCAATCGAACTCGGCAGGATTTGACTTAAGGTAAGTCTTGACGTCTTTGATCAAACTTTCGATGTCGATTGGTTGGGCAGTAAACTCGACGGCCTTACCATTTCGGAAGCGATACTCAAGGGTGGCTCCTTTGCCCGCAGGTTGATTGCCGACGGATTCGAATCGGCCCCATGGCTCGACTATCTGCTTCAGCCGATTTTTCCAATCTTCGGCAGCCCCGAATTTTGCGATCGTCGCACGCCATTGCTCGGCAGCTCGAGGATACTGCTGGCGGTCTTCAAAAATCTGAGCCAAGGCAATGGAGCATTCGCCTCCGTTGGAACCATTGCGTTCAATGATTCGCTGGTAAATCTTGATCGGATTGAATTCATCCGGCAGCGAGAAGCGTTTGACGCCGGTCGCCAGTCTGGCGATCGTCTCGGTATCTTTCAGGGTATGCAGAGCAAAGACATTTGCAGCGGGATCGTCAGCTTCGCCTTCGGCCTTGTCATCGTTGCGAGGCAGAATGATGCCAGAGTAGGAGAGCGTCTGGACACCGAATTGGGAATGAAGGAAGTCGGCGAAGATCTTTTCGGTCAAAGAACGTTGGCTTTCTTCTGCGCGAGCTGCATTCTCGAGACAAAACCGCCATCGTTCACCGTCGTTGGTGGCACTCTTCCAACTCTCAGGGGTCTTGTAGAACACGGGATTGCCTTCGGCGTCGACTGGAGCACCGCGCAAGCCGACCGAACCGGGCCAGACGCGGCCCCGTCCGCCTCGCCCAAATCCCCAAGGCCCCTCGGCGTTGACTTCATAGTCGGGCAGCTTGCTGAGGTCGGTCAATTCCTGCAAACGCCAAGCTTCAGGGCCCGAGCGTGACGAAAAGATTGCGTTGGCGAACTCGAGCCAGAACCGGCTCCGTTCATCCGGAGTAGCATCGATAATTTCGGAGGCTTG
>JBJTQD010000977.1:0-1711 GCA_046075445.1 Planctomycetota bacterium | reverse complement strand
TTCGGATTTGCACCGATCGACACGCCGACACTGGAGTACTTTGAAATCCTCGCCGGCAAGGGAAGCGAAGAGACCGACCGCCAGATGTATCACTTTGAGGATCAGGGTGGCCGTCATGTCGGGATGCGGTTCGACCTCACTGTTCCGCTGGCTCGCTTTGTCGCGCAACATGGCAACGAACTCGGGTTCCCTTTCAAGCGATACCACATCGCCACCGTCTGGCGCGGCGAGGCTCCGCAGGCCGGTCGCTATCGCGAGTTCATGCAATGCGATTTCGATACGATCGGTACCGAGTCAATCGCCAGCGATATCGAAACCGCTTTAGTCATCAACGAATTGCTGACCGCGATTGGATTCGATCGGTTCCAGATTCGCCTGAACAATCGCAAAGTCCTGAATGGTCTGCTGAATCGTTCCGGCTTACTCACACAGTCGACCGCAGTACTTCGAGCGATCGACAAGTTACCGAAGATTGGAAAAGAAGGAGTTGAAAAGGAACTGCTCGAGGCGACTCAAAGCACCCCCGAGCAAGTCGCCGCCATTTTGCGGCTGACAGAAGTTTCCGGAACCAACATCGAGAGCTTGGACCAACTTTCGCACTTGGCCGGAGATGATGAACTGGCGACTCGCGGGATTGAGGAGCTTCGTCAAGTTGTAGCGGGGAGTGCCGCCGGTGGGGTTCCGGATGGACGTCTCGCAATTGATGTCTCCATTGCCCGGGGGCTCGATTATTACACCGGCTCGATTTATGAAACGCTCCTCAGCGACCTCCCGTCGATTGGCAGCGTCTGCTCTGGCGGGCGATATGACGACTTGGCGAAACTCTTTACGAAGCAGCACTTGCCGGGGATTGGGGCAAGCTTGGGGCTGGACCGACTGCTTACGGCGATGGAAGAGTTAAGGTTGCTTCCGCAAACTCGGACGCCAGCTGAGATCCTCGTCGTGCAGTTTGACTCCAACTCCCTGCCGCACTACCTGAGACTGGCCCGCTTGCTCCGCGGGGCAGGCTGGGGCGTTGAGATTTTTCCAGAGGCGAAAAAAGTCGGTCAGCAGTTCAAATATGCCGATCGACGCGGATTTGCCGCAGCCATTGTCGCCGGCTCTGACGAGATCGCTGCGGAAAAAGTTCAAATCAAATGGTTGGCTGACGGCTCGCAAGTCGAGGTTTCAACCGCGAATGATGGGGCAGCCTTGATAGCCGAACTACGGTCAAAATTGGGCAACCGTTAAACTTAAAGTACACTGGATAACGGCGACCCATGTCGCTTAGCTGGAGGTTACCAGCTGTCTCATTTTGTGGATCCGAGGTGGTTTCGTGAGAAATGAAGATTGGGTGTTTGTGTTGCTGGTCTTCCTCGGGTTTCTCTCAACCTGCATTCCTCGTCCTCGTAAAAAGGACGTGCCTGAGAATCTTGAACGCGAGGCAAAGGAAGCCAAAAAGGGAACGCGGCTTCCCAAGGGCAAGTACAAACCATTGCGTTGATGGCTTGCGAATGGTCCTCGTCGAGATTGTCACGGTTATTTCAACGGAGTTGGAAGAGGTTTCCTCACAGTGGCACGGAAGCACAGTGGCACGGAAGCACAGTGCCACGGAAGCACAGTGCCACGGAGCCACAATGGCACGGCGGCACAGAGAAAGAATGTAGCGGTTGTCAGGTTAAGGAGTTTTCCTCAAGGTAGCTTACTGCTGCCGCAACGTGTCACCCCGCCG
>JBJTQD010000976.1:0-2626 GCA_046075445.1 Planctomycetota bacterium | reverse complement strand
CGAGAATCTCGTCCAGTCGCCCCTCGAGCGATTCGGCTGACCACGCAATGGTCGCCAGCGGATTGTTGATTTCATGGGCCACACCGGCGGCGAGGAAGCCGACGCTGGCCATTTGCTCGCTGCGAACCACTTCGCGAGTTCGCTGCTGGACCTGTCCGTTTAGGTCATTCTGGATTGCTTGGAAATTCGCCGTCATCGCATTAAACGAGTCGGCCAATTCCGACATCTCATCGTTGGTCGCGAGCAACGTTCGATGATCGTAATTTCCACCCGCGACCTGCCGAGAGCCCTCGACCAATTGTCCCAGCGGATCAAAGATGCGGCGGCGGAACACGAGCATCAGATAACCGAGCAACCCCATCGCCAAGAGTGTCATCACGCCGCTGAGCAGCAGCAAACCGTGATACTCGCCCAGTGCCTCGTCGGCAAACGCATCCATTCGCTCCTTCATCAAGGTCGGCAAGCGATTGGTTTCGGCTTGGAGCGAGTCGAGCTCTTGCTCCAACTCAGCCGCGTGCTGGACGCTTCCGAAATCCCATTCCCGCAATTCGATCAGCAGGTAAATCTGCTTGAGCGATTGCCTGAGCCGCGAGACGACTTGACGTTCGCGCGTCGTATCGGCAATTCGCGGGTCGCTAGTGTCGCTGTTGACCAACTGCTCTTCGTATTCGCCAAGTGCCGACTCGACGGCCACCAAATTGCTTTTGAATTGAAATCGTGGAAAGTCGGCGGTTGCAAAGGGTGTCCGTTCCCGAGCGCCGTAGTGAAAGGCAGAGCACTTGAAGAACGAGGAGCGAAGTCGGCTGATTTCGTTACTCAGGTCGGCTGCGAGAGGCAATTCCGTTGCGCGACCGCGAATGTTCTTCGACAACTTGCGAAACTTCAGCACCCCTTGGACCGAGGCGATCGAAAGCGCCACGACAATCAGGAACAGCAATGCCACCCCCAAGTGCATCAGCGATCGAATTCGAGTTCGGACCAGTTGCATCGGTACAGCCAATCGGGGCCCAGCGGAGGGGAAAGCGGAAGCAGCTTGTGAAGTCATTACTTGCCAGAGACATTCCGCCTTTGAGAGCGGGCGGCGGACTGTAGCAATTCCCTGCCCACCAAGAAACACCATTCCGCTGTAAGCTGGGATGCAGGGGCAGGATAGGGCAACTGGAGAGTCGTTCGAAATGTTGAAAACCAACTGACCAGCGGCCCGTTCTGGGGCTTTCCGCGGAAGGCAGGGGAAACGCCAAGTCCGAGTGCCAAATGAAAATGTAAAAGGATTGAAAAAATCAAGCTTTACTGCATAGTCTCATAAAATACTTAAAACAGCTGCCGGCTCGGAACCGGCTGGGTTGTAACCAGCCGATAAATGCGGACAGGTCGAAGAGAAATCAACCACGATTTCCGAAAATCGAGGGAAACCATCGGCCACTCGGGTCGAATTGTTTCTAGCCATACGTTTTACGCCTTCTTGCGAGTGCAACTTCAGAATGTCCCCAAGCTCAGCACAATTGGTCGGACTCGTGGCCGGGTTTTGCACCAAGCTGGGGCTGCAGTTTGACCGGACGCTTGCCCAGCGTTCCTACGCAGAGAGCTTGTCCGTTGACGACCCCTCGCAGTCCCCGACCGATGCGGTGCGGGCGATTGGGAGCCTGGTCAATCTGAGAATCCAAGGCGAGCCTCTGACGCTGGCTGAGGTCCACCGTTTGGCTGGCAATCAAGTCCCTGTCGGTGCCATACTTAATCCCTCGAGCCTGGAGAGCGATTGGGTCTTGGTGACCGAAGCCCGTGGAGGAAAATACTTCGTCTCCACCTCAGCTGACAGCACTGGCCGCTGGGTTCCCCGAAGAGAACTGGAAACGCTTCTCGGTTTGGCTTCGAGCAAACAGCCGCGCGAATGGCTGATCGCCAGAAATGCGTTGCTGGAAGAAGAGCCCGGCGTATTCGGTTTGATTAGCTCGCCACCGGGCAAGCAGTTGAAGCCCTTTGCTCGATTACTGCGATTGCTGCGAGCCGAAAAAACCGACATCTGGACGATTTTCATTTTTTCGGTCGTGGTCTCGCTGCTGGCTTTGACGACGCCGCTGGCGATCGAAGCGCTGGTCAACACGGTCGCCTGGGGCCGTTACACCGCCCCGATCATCGTGCTCTCACTGGTGGTTTTCACTTTCCTGATGTTCTCCGCCCTGCTGAATGCAATCATGACTTACGTGGTTGAAATTCTCCAGCGGAGAATTTTCGTTCGCATCGTCGACGACATGGCCTATCGAATCCCTCGAATCCAACAATCGGCTCTGGATGGGGAGCATGCTCCTGAATTGGTCAATCGTTACTTCGACGTGATGACGGTTCAAAAGTCGATGCCGAAGCTGTTGCTGGAGGGCCTGGCGCTGGTTATCCAGACGGTAGTCGGGCTCAGCGTGTTGGGCTTTTACCACCCGTGGCTGCTTGGTTATGACATCGTCTTGGTTGCGGCGATGATTTTTGTCGTATTTGTGCTCGGCCGCGGCGCAGTAGAGACCGCTATCAAGGAGTCGAAAGCCAAGTACCTGGTTGCTGGCTGGCTAGAGGAAATTGCCCGGCATCCCACCGCCTTCAAGCTGAACGGTGGTGTTGATATGGGCCTCAACCGGAC
>JBJTQD010000975.1:0-4254 GCA_046075445.1 Planctomycetota bacterium | reverse complement strand
AAACAGGCGAACCCGGCCGCATCGCCTCTGCAGCTTGGATGTGAGCAAAGGCTGCGTTGTCGACGTAGATGTTGTCGACCAGATTCGTTCCGTCACCCACACGCATCAACTGGCCACTGCGGGCGCGGTCGATCAGTCGCGGAATCAAATGCCGGTCGCGCGGGCCCCAAATCAGGTGCGGACGAAGCGCGCAAGTCATAATCACCGAGGGATCGTTCGCTTGCAGAACCGCCTGCTCGGCCAAGGCCTTGGAGTGCGGGTAGTGGCAAAGCCACCGCTTGGGGTAAGGAGCTGTCTCGTCGACGTTGATTTGGTGGCCCCCGTCAAACGTGACGCTCGGGCTGCTCGTGTAAACCAACTTCGGGACTTTTGCCTGAAGCGCGGCATCCAACACGTTCCGAGTCGCGACCGTGTTGGACGAATGGAAATGCTTCCAAGTCCCCCAGATCCCCGAAACGGCTGCAACATGGAAGATGACGTCAGCTCCCCGAGCCGCTGGGATAATGCTGTCGAGATTGCGCAGGTCGCCGGTAAAAACTTCGCAGCCATCCGCTGGTGGCGATTCGCCTCGTTTTCGCACCAGCGCACGAACCTTGTAGCCGCGCTCGGTCAACATCCGAGCCAGAGCACCGCCCAAGAATCCGTTTGCACCAGTTACTAAAGCTACCGTCATCGACGAGACTTACTCCGCAGAATCCGCTTCCAAAACAGCTTCCGGCGCGTTCGCGGGCGGCATTCGATTGGGTCATACCAAGCTGTGGAAATCATGTTGAAAATCGAGCCGAATCGGCTGCAGTGAAGTCTAACCGAGTCAAATCGCGGACAACAGCCTAGGCTTTTAACCGCACCGTAATCCCAGAGTTCTCGCGTCGTTTTCTCCGCGGATTGGTAGCGTCCTCTGCGTCATCCGGCCACTCTTCTCGGCCGAGGCCTCGCGCCAGCCCTCGGTTCGCCGCGATCCCTTACCAACACGCCGTGTCAAATTCCCGAGCCAACGACGGCCCATTTTCATTCGGCGGACTATCGGCGAGATTGGAACATCCGGGGATTCCGATGTTTGGGCCCCCTTTATTTCCTCGTTCGCGCAATGAGTTCTCACCGTGCCAAAACTCGGATCCCATATGTCGATCGCTGGTGGCTACTGGAAAGCTGTTGAAGCCGCCGCCACCGCCGGTTGCGATTGCGTTCAGGTCTTTACGAAGAACAGCAACCAGTGGAACGCCAAGCCGATTACTTCCGAAGAAGCGGCCGCCTTTGAGAGCGCCCTCCGTGATCGAGGAATCGACGACCCGATTTCACACGCCAGTTATCTGATCAATCTCGCTAGCCCTAATGCGGAACTCCGCGACAAAAGTATTGCCGCGCTGGTCATCGAGTTGCAACGGGCAATGCAGCTCTCCATTCCTTGGGTCGTCGTCCACCCTGGCTCATTCACCGACTCAAGCGAAGAGGAAGGGCTCGATCGCATCGCCGCGGCAATCGACGGGATTCTGATCGACACGGCAAACAGCGGCGCGGGACTGCTACTGGAAAACACGGCAGGGCAGGGGACCAATCTGGGCTGGAGCTTCGGACAACTCGGCTCGATCCTCTCACAACTAGGCCATGAACAGCGACTCGGGGTCTGCTTCGATACCTGCCACGCCTTCGCAGCTGGCTATGACCTGAGCAAACCAGCGACGTACCTCGCGATGTGGGAGGAGTTTGATCAAGCGGTCGGCCTATCCCGTCTGAAGGCGTTGCACCTGAACGACAGCAAAAAAGGATTGGGCTCACGCGTCGATCGACATGAGCACATCGGAGCTGGAGCGATCGGGCTCGAGGGATTCCGGCAACTGCTGAACGACCCGCGGCTGGCAAGCCTTCCGATGTATCTCGAAACCGAAAAAGGCTCCAACGATTCGGGCGAAGACTGGGATGTCGTCAACCTGCGGACGCTGCGTTCCTTGATAAAGTAAATGAACGCTGGTTTTGGCGATTTACTCCAGATGGTCGAGCACCCAGCGGAGAGCTTCGGCGCATTGTTCCAACTGCGGCCAGCTGATGACGAACGGCGGGGCGAGGTAAAGCGTATTCCGCAGCGGCCGAGCCCAAACGTCTTTCTCCAGGTAGCGCGGCACGACGGGCTTTAGTCCCGGCTCGCGATCGATCTCGACGACGACGAGCGCTCCGAGGCAGCGGACGTCGCGCACACGAGGGTGTTGCTTCAGTGGTGCCAGTCGCTCACGGCCCCACTCAGCGATTCGCTTGGCTTGGTCCAGTCGAGGCTCTTTCTCGAACAAGTCCAGCGAAGCATTCGCCGCAGCGCAGGCAAGCGGATTGCCCATGTAGGTGGGGCCGTGCATCAGGGCGTGTTCGGGGTCGTCGCTGTAGAACTGGCTGAAAACCTCCGTTGTTGCGACCGTGGCTGCCAATGGGAGCGTACCGCCGGTCAGTCCCTTGCCCAAGCAGATAATGTCGGGGACAACCTCCGCTTGTTCGCAGGCAAACATCGTCCCGGTGCGACCAAACCCAGTGGCGATCTCATCGGCAATCAGAAGCAAGCCGGCCGCTCGGACTTGAGCGGCAATCTCCCGCAATTGATCCGGCGAATGAAACTTCATTCCAGCCGCACCCTGAACGAGTGGTTCGATAATCACCCCGGCAAGCTCGCCGCGTCGTTCATTGAGAAACCGCCCAAACTCCCGAAACTCTTCGGCCGTCGTGGGGATCGCTCGCGGAAACTGCTCGAGCAGAAAACCTTTGAAGTGATGATGCATGCTGTCTTCCGGGTCGCAGACGCTCATCGCTCCGGTCGTGTCGCCGTGATAGGCATTTCGAAAACAGACAAAACGATTTCGGTTTGAGTCACCTTGATTAAGCCAAAACTGCTTGGCGATCTTGAGCGCGACTTCCACTGCGACAGAGCCCGAGTCGGAGAAAAAAACATGATTCAGCTCTCCCGGCAGAATCGCCGCTAAGCGAGTCGCCAGCCGCACGGCTTGTGGGTGCTGAATCCCGCCGAGCATTACATGGGGCAACGTCTTGAGTTGCTCTTGTATCGCAGCCATCAGATGCGGGTGGCGGTGACCATGGCAGGCTGTCCACCAACAGCTAATCGCATCGATCAAGCGGCGACCATCTCGAGTTTGGAGGTAGACCCCGTGTGAGCCAACAATCTCAACCGGCGGCAGGGCCGTCTTCATCTGCGAATAGGGCATCCAAAGGTGCTGCCGGCGGATTGCTTCGAGTTCCGCCGGTTCCCTTGATGTTCCAGAAGGATCGCTAGCCGAAGAATCTGATTTGAAGGTCGCCATTTGGATTGCGATGCAGAGAGCTTTGTTAGGACTCGCGATTTGCGGTAGCCAATCGCCGCAGGAAGTCGTAAGCCCAGTACTCGAGGAAGATGAGAAGCAAGGGAAGAAAAAACTGAAGCGTTTGGGAAATCCGAAGGTCTTCCGCCCAAATTGCGGAGGTGTCAAGAAAGGTGTTGACGAGAAAACTGTTCATAAATAGCAAACCAACCAGCAAGATTCCGCTGCGCAGCACACTCCAGACTAGCCAGCCGGGTCTTCGAACGGTCTGTTGTTCCACGTTTGCAATCCTCTCACGCAAGGTCGGCCAGCCACATCGAGCACTCTAGCCTTCCCTTACGTTACCATTATGAGGCGGTCGCTTGAAAGAGGCGAACGGCCGCATCCACCGAAACCTTTTTTCTAAAGCTGACCGAACCATCCATGAAAACGCGAATTTTCTACGAAGCCGACACCGCCGACTTGAGCCTGCAGGGAAAGCGAATTGCAATCATTGGATATGGAGCTCAGGGGCAGGCCCACGCACTCAATCTACGCGACTCCAGTTGTGATGTCGTCGTGGGAGCTCGTCTCAATGGCAGGGGCTGGCAGGAAGCGGTCCGCGACCAGTTCGAGCCCAAAACGGTCGTCGACGCGGTCGCGGGTGCCGACTTAATCTGTTTGATGATGCCCGATGAAATTCACGGCGATGTGTTTCGCAGCCAGATCCTCCCGCACGCCAAGCCAGGTTTCACCGCAGTTGCTTGTCACGGTTTTAGCTTTCACTACAACCTCGTGCCCCAAGCGGTCGGGTATCACCGCCTGCTCGTCGCCCCCAAAGGCCAAGGCCATATGGTGCGTGGTGAATTTCTCCAAGGTGGCGGAGTTCCCTGCCTTGTGGCAACGGACAGCGGCGAGGAAAGCCAAATTTTGCCGCTTGGACTGGCCTATGCCAAAGCACTCGGGGGTACTAAGGCAGGTG
>JBJTQD010000974.1:0-3425 GCA_046075445.1 Planctomycetota bacterium | reverse complement strand
GGTCGTACGGTCTGCTCCGAGTTCTTCGACGAGAGCGGCTCCGAGATCGGCGTGCAGCCCATGGATAACGACGCGGGCTCCCTCGGCGACAGCCCGGCGCGCGATCGCTTTGCCGATCCCCGTACAGCTGCCAGTAACGATGATGACTTTGTCGGAGAGTCGCTGCATGAATTACACCGGTGAAAGAACAGATTTGACGACTTCGCCCGCGTGCATCTTTTCGAAAGCCGTATGCCAATCGCTGATCGGCCAGACGCCTCCAATGATCGGCGCGACGGAAAGCTGGCGGCTGGCCAGCAGTGCGATGACGCGCTCCCAGATCGGCCAGTTGTGGCTGAAGCTCCCCTGCAGCGTCACGTTTTTCTGGACCAACGGATCGAGGCTGAACCCGAGCGGGTCGCGGCCCCAGCCGACTTTGGAGATCCAGCCGGCGGGGCGGACCAGATCGATCGCCACTTTCAGCGTCGCGCTCACCCCAGCTGCATCGATGACGCCGTCGGCCCCCAGTCCATCCCGCGACTTGGCCCACTCGGTGGCGCTGCCGATGATCGGCTCACAGCCGTACTCACGGGCGATCTCCAGCCGTCGTCGATCGGCTTCGAGGCCAACTAGCGCCACCTCAGCCCCGCAGAGCCGTGCCATCGCCGCGCAGAGAATGCCAATCGTTCCCGGTCCGAGTACCACGACGCGATCACCCGGCTCGATCCGGGCGTTTTTTACAACGGCGTTGTAAGCGACACAGCAAGGTTCGGTCAGACAGGCGTGCTCGAAGGGGAGCGAGTCGGGTAGGGCATGAAGAATTCGCGAGGGGACTCGGACGAAGCGAGTCATCGCGCCGTTGACGCCGTAGCCAAAACCTTTGCGCGTCGGGTCGAGGTTGTACAGTCCGCGGCGGCTCATCGGATTCGTCGTATCGATGACGGCAGCCGTCTCGCTGGCGACTCGATCGCCGATTTCCCAGCCTTGGACATTGGTGCCGACTTGGGCGATGCGGCCAGCGAACTCGTGGCCGAGCACGACTGGATAGTTGACCGGCCAGGAGTGGTCGGCGGTCCACTGATGCAAGTCGCTGCCGCAAACGCCGACGTTGGCGACCTCCAGCAGCACATCATCAGGGCCGGTCTCCGGAGTTGGGATAGCGCGGATTTCACCCGAGCCTCGAGTCGGCGCGAAATTCACAACGGCAGCATTCATGTTTGGGTTCGCAAGTGAGCAGGAACAGGTTGAGCGTGAACGGCGTCGCAGATCAGTCGCAGCGAAGACTCGAGGTCGCCACTGGCCGTCTTGAAGGCATCGGCATCGATTGTCAGCGGTGCGCCAAGTACAACCAGTGGAGCGCCGTAAGCGGGGCATTGAATTGCTTGTTCAAGGCTCAGCCCACCAACGGCTTGTACGGGGACGCGAACCGCCTCGCAGATGGCTCGGAGCTGGTCGAGGGGGCTCGGCATCCGCTGGCCACGAGCGGCAATCCCCCGGCGTTCATCGTAGCCGATGTGGTGGATGACGATGTCGCAGCCGAGATCCTCAAGACGCCGAGAGGCTGCGACCAAGTCGCTTTCGATCATGTTATCGCCCATCACCTGCACGCCGTAGTCCTGTCCGGCTTTGACCACGCAGCGAATCGTCTCTTCATGGGCCCGGGCCATGACGACGACATGGGTCGCGCCTGCTTTGGCCATCATTTCAGCTTCGAGATAGCCGCCGTCCATTGTCTTCAGGTCGGCAATAATTGGGACGCCGGGGAATTCGGCTCGCAAAGCTCGCACCCCATGCAGTCCTTCGGCGAGGATCAGAGGCGTGCCGGCTTCGAGCCAATCAACGCCCGCGCGAATGGCGAGATGGGCAGTTTCAATCGCTTCGCGAATGTCGGTTAGGTCGAGCGAGATTTGAACGATGGGGTGTTGCATGAGGACTCGGTCGGGTGCAAGTGGGAATGTTATTTTGGGCGATTAGTGGTCGCTCGCCCAGAGTGGGACGCATGGGACGAGTGGGACTCTTGGGACTATTGAGACTACTGGGAGTCAGCAGTTGGAAAGCGAATTAGCCGCGGAATTCATGGGGCGCGAATCCGCGCGTTCCGACATCGGCGATGAACAGCGCGCCGGCCAATGGTTCCTGCGCGCGCTGTGATTCAGACAGGCCGATCGAGGCCGTTGTGATGAGGAGTTGGTCGAGGTTCGATCCGCCGAAGGTGCAGGCGGTTGGGATGCTGACGGGTAGGATTACTTCAGCAAGAATTTCTCCCGCCTTCGGGCAAATCCGAACCACGCGATTGGCTCCCCAAAGGGCGACCCAGAGTTTGTCTTCCGCATCGATCGTCATCCCATCGGGATAGCCGAGGTGGTCGGGGACCTGAAATGCGATGGTGCAGTTTGAGATCTCGCCAGCGTCTTGCTGGTAGTCAAATGCGTAAATCAAACGCCGCGGCGAGTCGATGTAAAAGAATTTTTGGGCATCGCTGGACCAAGCCATTCCGTTGGAAACACCAATCGTTCCATTGCCCCAGTGAGCGCGAATGGAGCGATCGGTTTCGAGCGAGTAAAGCGTCCCCGTGTGCTGTGTCATGTGTTCATCGATCCGCATCGTGCCCGCCCAGAAACGGCCAGCCGGGTCGACCTTGCCATCGTTCAATCGATTTTCCAGCCGATCGGGCTCCGGCGACTGGAGCATGGTGAGAGTCCAGTCCTCAGCCAAGTTTCTAATTTGATCGCCAGTGGCGGCGGTCGAACGACCTAAAAACCTTTCCGCTGAGAGTGGCTCGAGAAGCGCGAACCCAAATTGCAGCGCCATCACCAGCCCGCCACCCTGTCGCAGGGCCACCGCGCCGGGAATTTGATCGAGTTGCCAGGCGAGGCTCTGTCCCCATTCCTCGCGAAAGCAATGTAAGCGTTTCAGTTCAATATCGATCCACCAGTAACACTGGTACCTGGCATCCCACAGCGGCCCCTCGCCCAGCACCGCCCGATCTGAACTGATTGCACTCGCGACGAACCGCATCCGTTACTCCGGGAAGGAGAACCACTAATTAGCACTAATGGCAATGAACAAGAAGAAAGAAAGCAAACCACTAATTTTCGCTAATGGGAAAAATGAAGTTAGTGAGAGTGGAAAGTAAGGGTAGGGAAATTGGTTTTGAGAGGTAGGTTTTCAAGGAGAACGGAAATTGTCGGAAAGGTTTAGTCCGCGGAGTGGTTTGGTTTGGCCGTTGACGACGAAACGTTTCCATTCCAATGCTCGCAGCGGAGCAAAGTTGAGCAGGTAGCCGACAGACTGGTCGGAAATCCTGAGATAATTGAACAGTTGAGCCGCATGTTCGGGCAATAGTTGGCTGACCGCTTTCAATTCGACAACGAGCCCATCAAAGACTAGAAGATCGGGAAGATATCGCTTGCGCAAACCAAGTCCGCGATAGCTGAGAACTAATT
>JBJTQD010000973.1:0-5351 GCA_046075445.1 Planctomycetota bacterium | reverse complement strand
CTTCAGGAGGCGGAGGTGGGCGACGATCATCGCCCTCGCCGCCCGGCGGAGGTCCACCTTGTGGTCCACCTTGTGGTCCACCTTGCGGTCCACCTTGAGGTCCACCTTGTGGTCCACCTTGAGGCGGGCCGCCACGATTCGGTCCACCAGGACCACCGGGTCCGCCCGGACCGCGTTGTCCAGCTTGTGGTGGGCCACCCGGAGGTGGTTCATTCGGAGGTGGGCCGCCAGCGCCAGGTTGGCCGGGTCGCTGACCGCGAGCTTGCGGGCCGCCCGGTCCCCGTTGTCCGGGACCGCGCCCGGGAGGGCCCGGAGGTGCAGCTTCTCCGCGACCAATTCCGGGTCTGCCGCCTGGACCGCGCTGATCTTCAGGAGGCGGAGGTGGGCGACGATCATCGCCCTCGCCGCCCGGCGGCGGTGGAGGAGGCGGTGGGGGCGGCATGAATTCTTCGCCGGTCAGCTTGCCGTCGCCATCGTGATCAAGCGTCTTCAGTGCGGTCGCCGCATTGGCGATTTCTTCGGCTGAGATTTCGTGATTGTGATCCGCGTCGAGTGCTTCGACCAGCGGCATCGGAGGCGGGCCATGCTCACCGCCATGCCCCGGAGGCGGACCGCCCGGCCCACCTTCCTGAGGTTGCTGAGCCAAGGCCATCGCGACCGCACCCAAACCCAACGACGCAAACGTCAACAGCTTCTTTTTCATCGGCTTAACTCCTTAGTTTCATACCTCGGCTGAGCAGCAGCGGGCCGCGCGATTAAATCTGTCGCGAGCCCGCCATTTCTCAGCGTCGGCTATCTCCAAGTTTCGACCACGAACTCTGGACGGGCCAGTGATTCTTGCCCAATCTTAGGAAAGCAAACCTTAAGCTGCGATGAAGCCCCAGCAAAAAAGAAAAAAGCTGGAGAAAGCCGCAATTAAGCGGAGATCGGAAGGCAAAAGCGCGATCGGCGATTGCTTCCTGATTGAAACTCCGCGCTGCAAAACTCTGCGATGTTAAAACTCTGCGCTGCCGGGCGTACGGGGGAATGGAATCACGTCGCGGATGTTGGTCATCCCGGTGACCATCAACATGGCGCGTTCCAGACCAAGTCCAAAGCCTGCGTGCGGAACGGTGCCGAACTTGCGGAGTTCGCGGTACCACCAGTAATCGTCAAGGTGCAACCCGGTCTCGACGATTCGCGCTTCGAGTTGCTCCAGCCGATGTTCGCGTTGGCTGCCGCCGATGATCTCACCAACTCGCGGCACGAGCACGTCCATTGCTCGCACAGTTTTGCCGTCATCATTGCAGTACATGTAGAACGGCTTAATCGTGCGCGGATAGTTGTAGAGAATCACGGGGCTCTTGAAGTGCTGTTCAACAAGAAACCGCTCGTGTTCGCTTTGCAGGTCCATGCCCCACTTCACCGGGTAATCAAACTGATGCCCCGACTTCTCGAGCAGTTCGATCGCTTCGGTGTAAGGTAGCCGCACGAATTGACTGTCGGCGACGCTTTGCAGCGACGCAATGAGTCCCTTTTCAACGTGCTGGTCAAACAACTGCATATCTTCAGCGCACTTGGTCAGCGCGTCGCGGATGATCCGCTTGATGAAGGCTTCGGCGAGGTCCATGTTGTCGGGGAGTTCATAGAACGCCATCTCGGGCTCGATCATCCAGAACTCGGCCAAGTGCCGCGAGGTGTTGGAGTTCTCTGCGCGGAAGGTCGGTCCAAAGGTATACGCCTTGCCGAGTGAGCAGGCGAAGATTTCGGCTTCCAGCTGGCCGCTGACCGTGAGATACGATTTGCGGCCGAAGAAATCCTGAGAGTAGTCGAGTTTGTCGAGCTGTTTCTTGGCGATTGCGTCGAGGTTGAGGGTCGTGACTTGGAACATCGCTCCCGCGCCCTCGCAGTCGCTGGCCGTAATGATCGGCGTGTGGACGTAGAGGAAATCCTGTTCCTGGAAGAACTGATGGATGGAGTTGCAGACGCAGTTCCGCACGCGGGCGATTGCGCCGAAGGTGTTGGTGCGGGGGCGAAGGTGAGCCCACTCGCGAAGTTTCTCAAACGAGTGCCGCTTCTTCTGCAGCTGGTACTCTTCGGGGTCGACCGTCCCGAGGACGGTGACCTTACTCGCTTTCAGTTCCGTCGCCTGACCGCCGCCAACCGAAGCCGAAATCGCCCCCTCAACGGCAACGCTTGCGCCACCGGCGAGTTCTTTGATCTCGCTTTCGTAGTTAGCCAGCGACGAGTCGGCGATCACTTGCAAGTTGCCCAGGCAAGAGCCGTCGTTGACTTCGAGGAAGCTGAAGCCCCCTTTGGAGTCGCGGCGGGTGCGGACCCAACCACGAACAAGGACCTGCTGGCCGATGGCAGTCGCCTGCCGGGCATCGCGAACGGAGATTTTTTTCATGGAAAGAGACTCGCCCTAAAAACAGAAGGTTTCGAAAAACCGGCTGGACGCCGAACCTACTAATGAAGACCCTGATCAGCCAAAAAACGTTCGGCATCCAGCGCCGACATACAGCCCGTTCCGGCAGAAGTGATCGCTTGGCGATAGTAATCGTCAGCCACATCCCCAGCGGCAAACACGCCTTCGACGCTGGTTTCAGTGCGGAACGGCTTTTTCCAGACGATGTAACCTTTGGAGTTGGTCTCCAACTGCCCGCCGAGGAAATGCGTATTGGGAGTGTGTCCAATCGCGAGAAACATGCCTGAAACTTCCAGCTGCTTGGTCGATCCATCGACGGTATTTTTCAGACGGATTCCTGTGACCTTATTTCCGTCACCCAAGACTTCGTCGACGCCGTGATTCCAGACCATCTGGATCTTGGGGTTGGTCAGCGCTCGCTCGGCCATGATTTTGGAAGCCCGCAGCTGGTCGCGGCGATGGACCATGTAAACAACCGAAGCGAATTTCGTGAGGTAAGAAGCCTCTTCGACAGCCGAGTCGCCGCCGCCGATGACGGCCAGCGGTCGGTTGCGGAAAATCGGCAAAGCTCCGTCGCATACGGCACAAGCACTAACGCCCTTGTTCTTGTAAGTCTCTTCCGAGGGGAGGCCGAGGTAATTGGCCCGGGCTCCGGTGGCCACAATCACAGACTGGGCTTCGATAGTCTGCCCGCTGCCCGTTTGTAATTTGAAGGGGCGGCGACTGAGATCGACGCTGACGATATCGTCCTCAACGACTCGAGTGCCGAAGTTGATCGCCTGCTGCTTCATCAGCTCCATCAGCTCGAGACCTTGGACGGCATAGTGCGGGACTCCGTTCCGCTCGTGCGTCGGGACGGGGGGCAAATTCCAGTGGCGGTCCGAGTCGACGGCTGACTCGATAAAGGCCCGGATGTTGCCGAAGGGAAAGCCCGGATAGTTTTCGACTTCGGTGGTGTAGGCAAGTTGGCCCAGCGGAATCATTTCCGGCTTGGGGGTTCCCTCGTACAGCAAAGGCTCGAGGCTGGCGCGCGAAGCGTAAATGGCTGCCGCCCAACCTGCTGGGCCGCTGCCGATGATGACGACTTTTTCTGCCACTGCAAACTCCCTGAGTGGAGGCGAAACGGCAGCCAGAACCGATCAGAAATGAGGCTGCCGAGAAAGTCGCAGATTATAAATCAGCCGGCCCTCGAGGGGCAGTCGGGTCACGCGGGCTCACGCGGGCTGAGTTGCCGCGGCGAGAACTTTCAGCCCTTCTTCGGCGATTTCAATCGTCTCGTTGACGTTCAGCGTCCCCTTAACGATTTGGGCTGAACTGATGAAGTAGACACCTGGCAGGGAAGTCTGCATCGGCGGCAGTCGCTGGGAGAACTCCAGCGTTGGCAGAGCCATGACATAACGAGCGCGGGCGATCTGAATTCGTTCGATTTCCTCGTCTTTCAGGTCGGGATGAACCCGCCGCAGTGCCGCAACGAAGCGTTCACTCAGCTCCGCATCGGACAGGTTGAATTCCGAGTCGTCGCTCGGCAAATAGCGCGGCAAGTAAACCAAAGCCCGGCCGCCGAGTTCTTCTGGCTTCACAACGTTGGTCATCTCAATGATGCCAGTCAGCGGAATTGAGGTATCGGTAATGTTAGTCACATAGAAATCGGTCAGCTTCCGCTTGAGCAGCAATGAGGCGCAAATCACGCCAAGGTATTCGACGCCGTCCGCTCGTTGCTGCTCATCGCGATTGAGTTGCGGACAGACTCGGCTCAGCACCGGCGCGGGAATCGTCAGGATGACTTCCGAATGGGGGACGCTCTCACCGGAGGCGAGCTCGAGCTGAACTGGCTGCCCCGCTTGGCCGGCGCTGACTTGCTTCAGAGGCGAACCGGTGCGGATAGTGACGCCGCGCTTTCGCAAGTTCTCTTCCATTCGCTGGAGGATTCGGGCGTATCCGCCTGCGACGTAGCCGAAGAGGTCCTGCTTCAGGCCGGCTTTTCGAGCTTGGTACATCCGCGCGATGTATGCGGCGATGAAGCCGGCCGAGACGCGGCGGTAGGCGTCGCCCAGTTTGGCACGCAGGAGCGGCAGCCAGATCTTTTCGAAGGTCGACTTACCCGACCAGCGCCGCAGCCAATCCTCGACGAGCAGCGACTCCATCCGGCGCCAATTCTTGATTTTCGAGCCGTAGAAAATGGTCCCGCCGAGGCGAAACTTTTGATAGAGGTTCAGCGGCCGGAACAGAAGAAACTCCAGCGCGCCCGACATCGAGTGCAGACGTCCATCGGTAAAGAAGCCGGTCTTGGTTGGCGACCAGCGGATTTCGTCGGTCAGCCCGAGTTCTTCGAGCAGGTTTCGGACTTTGAAGTCGGAGAGCAGGATGACGTGATAGAACTTGTCCCAAGTCAGATCGCCCAGTTGCCAAGCAGCGGTCAGCCCCCCCAGTTCAGGAGCCGCTTCGTACAGCGTGACCTTTTTGCCTTGCTGCGCGAGCCGCAGCGCTAGGAACATTCCAAGCATGCCGCCACCGACCACGGCCGTCGATTGATCGGGAGCAGGGGGCTGTTGTGGTGTTGGCTCACGGCGAGTTGTTTGCAACTGGGGCATCGATAACAGAGTGACTCAAAGAGCGGGACTTGATTGGCAAATCGAGGCGGCTCGCCAAGTTGGTTGGCAAGAACTGGCTATTATGCTTGCTGACCGAGAATCCTCGAAGAACCTGACCTGCGAAATACTGGGGAGCAATTAGGGCCAAGGAGAGAGTGTTCTGCAGGAAACCGAATCTCGGGGTTGTAGGGGCGAAAGCCGCAGGCGCGGGGCGCTCGGCGCAGGTCTCCCGACCTGTAGCGCTCGGCGCAGGTCTCCCGACCTCGCCGATGCTTCGACCTCCGGTCTCCTCTTGGCATTACAGGTTGCGTTTTTTGAGCTGCCCAAACCGGGGGCTGGCGCGAAGACCCGGC
>JBJTQD010000972.1:0-3713 GCA_046075445.1 Planctomycetota bacterium | reverse complement strand
GATTGAGTCTTAGTAAGCCCCCATTTCGAGCCGAATCGTCGCCGTTTCTCGCCAATTTCCGCAACTGTTGAGCCGGAAGCTTCTGCCCTATAATGCAGAGCAGCCGAGGGGTGCTCGCTCAACGCGGGGCCACTCCTGACTCGCGCGACTTATTGCACGAGTCCCAAGGCAATTGGCTCCGGTTTTTGTTGAGCTTTCCTACTGCGGGTCCTTTCCATGCACTCACTGATTCAAACTGATTTGTCCGCACCGATTCTTCGTTGGCGCGAACTGGTTTCGCCACTCGCTTTTCAGGTCACCAACGAGCAGATCATCAACTACGCCGTGATCGGCGCGATCGTGATGGCCCTGCTGATCGGCTTGGTCATCCTGATCGCCTTCGCAGCCTACGGAAAGCTTTGGTTTCAAGCCTACATGTCGAGCGCGGATGTGAGTTTGCTCAGCCTCGTCGGGATGGGCTTTCGCCAGGTGCGACCCGGTGTGATCGTGAATGCCAAAATCATGGCTTCTCAAGCAGGCCTTAATATCGATCGTCGCACGGGCATCAGCACCCAACGACTTGAGGCCCACTACCTCGCCGGTGGTGATGTGATGCGCGTGATCAACGCAATCATCGCCGCCCAGCGAGCCGGCATTGACCTCGACTTCGACCGCGCTTCGGCGATTGACCTCGCCGGCCGCGATGTGATGGACGCAGTCCGAACCTCCGTCCATCCAAAAGTGATTGATTGCCCAGACCCACAGCGGAGCGGCAAGAACTTTCTTAGTGCGATCGCTCAAGATGGCGTGGAGCTGAAAATTCGCGCTCGGGTGACCGTCCGCACCAACCTTGGACAGTTGATTGGAGGGGCGACAGAGGAGACCGTGATTGCCCGAGTCGGTGAAAGTATCATTTCCTCGATCGGTTCTTCCGAGAATCATCAACTCGTGCTTGAGACTCCCGACCGGATCAGTAAGGCAGTTCTGGCCCGCGGCCTTGACGCTCAAACCGCGTTCGAAATCGTCTCAATCGATATCGCCGATATCGATGTCGGTGAAAACATCGGGGCCCGCTTGCAGGCCGACCAAGCCGAAGCCGACACTCGCGTGGCCCGGGCCAGTGCCGAGAAGCGGCGTGCTGAGGCGATCGCCCACGAGCAGGAAATGAAGGCTCAAACCGCCGAGAACCGAGCCAAACTAGTGCTGGCCGAAGCGGAAGTTCCTCTGGCGATGGCCGATGCGTTTCGGGGCGGAACCCTGCGGAACCCCGAAATGACTCAAGGTTCTTAGGCGCGACCCGACTTTGAATCGCAGCGTGGTCTGCTTGAAATGGCGGCTTAAAAACGGATTTTGGCCAGCCTTGTCTCGATGATGGTAGATGGATCTCCCCAGCGGTACGTCGGCCTCAACCGACCGAGCCCGCTTTCGAAACTACCGGATGATGTGCCAGACAGGGACGAGACATGAAGTATTGGTTGCTCAAATCAGAGCCTGACTGTTTCTCAATCGACGACCTTGCCAAAGCCAAACGTCAAACAACGTTCTGGGATGGCGTTCGCAATTATCAAGCGCGAAACTTCATCCGCGACGAGATGAAGCTCGGCGATCAAGCCTTCTTCTATCACAGCAGTTGCGATGAACCAGCCATCATGGGGCTGTGCGAAATCGTTCGCGAGGCCTACCCGGACCACACGGCGTTTGATCCGAAAAATGATCATTACGACCCCAAGAGCAAGCAAGCTGACCCGACTTGGATGATGGTCGATATTCGCTTGACCAAGCCATTCACCAAGCCACTGACACTCGAACAGCTCAAGGCTATCCCGGCGCTGAAAGAAATGGAGTTGCTGCGACGCGGCTCACGGCTTTCAGTTCAACCAGTGACCAAGCCTCAATTCGAGGCGATTCTCAAGCTGGCGAAATGACGCGTATGGAACCGGACACCGTGGAAGTAACGGAAATCGCTGAGACCACCGCAGCAGAACAGGCTGGACAACCGGGCAGTCTGCACGGTCGAAAAGTTGCGTTTGCGGGCAAGCTCGGAGCGATGAACCGACGTGAGGCTCGCCGGATCGTTCGAGCCGCGGGCGGCACGATGGTCGATCGCGTCGATGCGAGCATCGACCTGATCGTCGTCGGTGCAGACCAGAAGCCGAGTGATAATTACTCGGAACTGCTTTCCGATGAGGTCCTCGAGGCTGCCGGCAAAGGCAGTTTGGAAATCATCTCAGAGACTGAGTTTTGGCAGCGGCTGGGGGAAGTTGAAGCAGAAACCGACGCCCGCCGGCTGTACACGCCGGCGATGCTCTCGGAATTGCTCAGCGTGCCGCTGAGCACGATCCGCCGCTGGCATCGCCGCGGCCTGATCACACCGTTTCGCCAAGTCAATCGGCTGGCCTATTTCGACTACGAAGAAGTCGCCTCTGCCAAGCATCTCGCGCAATTGATCGCGGCTGGCAAATCGCCTCGCGAGATTGAAACCAAATTGGGGCGGCTGGCGGAAATGTTTCCGACGATGCAGCGTCCGCTGTCCCAGCTGTCGATCATGATCGAAGGGCACTCGCTGCTGCTTCGCCAAGGTGAGGGGCTCGTCGAGCCCGGCGGGCAAATGCGAATTGATTTCGCCGCAATCGAATCGGCAGCCGATGAATTCGAAGTCGAACTGGGACAAGAGAAATTGCTCAGTTTTCCGTCGCCGGATAATCAGCCTGAGTTCGCGCCGGGAAGCTGGTCTACGCCCGAAGAGTTTCTCGAAGCGGCAATTGATTGCGAGGATGAAGGTAAGCTCGCTCAAGCGATTGAAGTTTACCGCGCGATGCTGCTGGCTCTGGGGCCCGCACCCGATATTTGCTTTCGCTTGGCGGAACTGCTCTATCAAACGGGCGAACTTGCGGCCGCCCGCGAGCGATATTACATGGCGGTAGAGCTCGATCCCGAGTACGTCGAGGCTCGCGCAAGTCTTGGCTGTGTCCTGGTAGAACTCCAGCAGAACGCGATGGCCGAGGCTGCTTTTCGCGGGGCACTGGAGCATCATCCCGATTATCCCGATGTCCACTTCCATCTGGCGCGACTGCTAGACCAACAGGAACGGCCAGCAGAGGCACTCGATTGCTGGCGTCACTTTCTTCAACTTGCGCCCCGCAGCCCCTGGGCCGATGAAGCGCGGGAACGACTTGGGCTGGGACGAATCGAAGCCGATGACCCTGAACTCGAGTTCCCCGTCGATTGAAATCCAATTCGCAGCAAGCTCGTTTATTTCTTCCGTCTTGCCCTCGGCCTCAAGTCTTGCCTCGTTTAGCCCGTAGCCAACGGAGAGGTGAAGCCCAAGTGCGCCGCGATCCAAAAGTGATCCGAGGAGTTGGTTTTTTATCCCTCCGGGATAAAGCATGAAGACAATCCTCTTGAGACCGGAGGATTCACAATTTATTCGCGGAGTCGAGCCTCATCTTCTTGACCGCAGCTGATTTCTGTTATCTATCCGGGATAAAGCACGGACCGCCCTATCTTGACCCCGGAGGGGTCACAGAGATTAGCCGAGGGTTGAGGAGCGCCAGCGACGATACCCCCGGATCGCGAAGCGGTAGGATTTCGCATCCCGGAGGGATGCCAGACGAGCCGGATTCTATCTCCGATAAATGTCTGCGCAAAATTCTCGAACGCGTATACGACCCGTGCCCGTTTGAATCGTCCCCGCGCCCGCGCTCCAGACCGCCTCGTCTGTTATCCCTCCGGGA
>JBJTQD010000971.1:0-4891 GCA_046075445.1 Planctomycetota bacterium | reverse complement strand
TTTTGTTCGGCTTCTTTGTCGCCGGATCGGGGAAAGAGCCAACCGCGGCGGGCTTCGTCATACAGCCCAGCGGTCCAGCTGCGGGAGTGGTTCTGATCATGTTCGCACTGATAGCCAAAGACGCGTCCATCGGGGTCGGGCGATCCGTCTTTGCTGGGACGCTGATTGGCACGGAACATCAAACCTGAATTTCCTGCTCGGTCATTAAATCGGAATTCGAAGACCAGCTCGAAGTTCTTGAACGTCTCCTCAGTCCGCAGAAACGTGTTGGCGTTGATGTTTTGACCAAAGCCGACGACTGTGTCCCCTTCGACTTTGAATTGCCCATTTCCGTTGACGCTCCGCCAACCCTTGAGGTCGGTGCCGTTGAGCAGCGGTTCGAAACCGGCTTTGCGAACCGCTTCGACGTCCAGCAACCCAGCCTTGGTCAGTGGTGCTTGGGCCCAAACCACCGCAACCATCGACATCGAGATGGCGCAGAGAAAAACCACCAAGCCGAGACCAAAGCGTTTCATTTGATTGACTCTTCGTGCGAAAACATTGCGGACCAGCAGTATCGGCAACATTGCGAGCTGAGGCCTGCCGCAGAACATTGTACTGGAGCATTGAAGCACCAACATGGCTGAAACGGTCTCTGGGCTGAGGAATCAGAATTCCCGCTGTTGAATCTGCTGGAAACTGAGCAACCAAACTGCGACAATCGGAGGCTGGAAAGCCCAAGCAAAATCCAGCCCCTTCTCAGTTCTCTTTCGGCCAACACATGAGCACCGACAATTCATTGCAGCAGGACGCAGAAGCATTTCGAAATCGTTATCAAAAGGTGAAATCGGAGATCGGCAAAGTCATCGTTGGTCACGACGAGATTGTGCATGGTGTTTTGACCAGCCTGATGATCGGCGGGCATTGTTTGCTCGAAGGGGCGCCGGGGCTCGGCAAGACGCTGCTCGTTCGAACCTTAGCCCAAGTTCTGCAGCTCGACTTCTCCCGCATCCAGTTCACTCCCGATTTGATGCCGGCGGATATTCTCGGGACGAACATGGTGGTTGAGGCTCCCGATGGTCGCCGCACGTTTGAGTTCCAGAAAGGTCCAATCTTCACTCAGATTTGCTTAGCGGACGAAATCAACCGCGCGACGCCGAAAACACAATCGGCAATGCTGGAGACAATGCAGGAGGGCACCGTCACCGTTGCGGGAATAAGGTACGAACTGAAGAAGCCATTCTTCGTTCTCGCGACACAAAATCCGATCGAGCAGGAAGGAACGTATCCGCTACCCGAGGCTCAACTCGACCGTTTTCTTTTTAAGCTGATTGTCGATTACTCGGGTCGCGAAGAGTTGGCAACGATCATTGACCGGACGACGCGTGGGATTACGGTCGAGCCGGAGAAGGTAATGGACGGCCCTGAACTCTTGAAATGGCAAGCACTGGTGCGGCAGGTGATCTTGGCTGACCACATTCGCGACTACATCGTGCGATTGACGCTCGCCACGCATCCCGAGGGTCCGATGGCGGCGGAGATCACCAATCGCTATTTGCGCTGGGGCAGCAGTCCGCGTGGGGCTCAGACGATGGCCCTCGCGGCCAAGGTTCGCGCGTTGCTCGACGGGCGCTTCAACGTCAGCTTCGAAGACGTGCGGCGGACTTACCTGCCGGCTCTGCGTCATCGCGTCATCCCCAATTTCGAGGCGCTGGCAGAGGGGATTTCCAACGACCAAATTCTGGCGGAGATTCTGGAAAAGACGCCGCAAAAAGCGGATGGCTGATACCAAAGTGTGAACCGCACGGCTGCTAATCGTCCCCTATGTAAGTTTGACTGATTTGCCGAAATGAATTCTCAACCGGCTCAATCTGCACTGCTACCGCCCGAGTTGCTCACGCAACTGGAGCGGATGGAATTGGTCAGCCGCAAGATTTTCCGCGGGCGGATGAAAGGCGAGCGGCGAAGCAAGCGAAAAGGACAATCGGTCGAGTTCGCTGACTTTCGCAATTATGTTCCGGGCGATGATCTCCGGTTCATCGATTGGAATCTTTACGCAAGGCTGGACAAGCTGTTTCTGAAGCTTTTTCTCGAGGAGGAAGACCTCCACTTTTATGCTTTGGTCGATTGCAGCCCGAGCATGGAGTTTGGCGACCCGAGCAAATTCTTTTACGCCAAGCAAATCGCGGCAGCGCTCGGCTACATCGGGCTGTGCCGCAGCGACCGCGTGAAGATCGAACCGCTCGGTTTACCAGTAGCTCGAGCCGCCCCTGTGCTTCGCGGCCGAAGCAGTCTCTGGCGGATGGTCGATTACCTCGAAAAGATTCCCTGTAGCGGGACGACTAATTTGAGTGAATCGGTAAAGTCGTTTTGTCTCCGGAACACGGGGAAGGGGATTCTCGTCCTGATTACCGACCTAATGGACAAATCGGGTTACGAGTCAGCCCTTCGATCGCTCGTCGCGCAAAATCTCGACGTCTATGTGATTCAGGTGCTCAGCCAAGCCGAGATCGATCCCGACCTGAAAGGCGACCTCCGCTTGGTGGACATTGAGGACCAAGATTTTGCCGAGGTCAGCATCAGCCCGCGACTGCTCGACAAGTACCGCCGCACGCTGGCCGCGTTTATTGAAGGAGCTCGCGAGTTTTGCTCCCGGCGCGGGATCACCTACATGATGACCAGCACTGATCGGCCCGTTGACCGGCTGATTTCTCGCTATCTAAGACAGCGGGGGCTGGTCCGATGAGTTGGCTGAACATGCTCCTGCCCTGGCAATGGGCGATCCTCGGTTTGCTCCCAGCGTTGCTGGTCGCGCTTTATTTTTTGAAGCTACGACGGCAACCACTCGCCGTGCCGAGCACTTATCTCTGGACGAAGACGCTGGAAGACTTGCACGTCAACAGCCTTTGGCAACGGCTGCGGCAGAGCTTGCTGCTTTGGTTGCAACTACTAATGGCTCTGCTGATTATCCTTGCCTGCCTCCGCCCGGGGTGCGAGGGAACCGAATTGCAAGGCGAGCGATTCATTTTCTTGATTGATCAATCGGCCAGCATGTCGGCTACCGATGTTGGGGAGGGAACGAGACTGAGCGAAGCCAAGCGGCGAATTTCGCAGATGCTTGACCGGATGAAGCCCTCCGACTCGGCAATGTTGATCAGCTTTTCGAATCAAGCAGAGGTGGTGCAGTCTTACACACGGAACAAATCACAGCTGAAGAAGAAGCTCGAGAGCATTTCGCAAACAGAGCGGGCAACGGACCTGACGGAGGCTCTGGTCGCCGCTAGTGGCTTGGCGAATCCCGGCCGGACATCGACCGAGGAGACGGACATCCAAGTCGCGGACTCGCTGCCGGCGAAATTAATGATCTACTCAGATGGTGGTGTCACCTCGGTTCCCGACTTCTACCTCGGCAATTTGACGCTCGAGTATTTCCCGATCGGTGGGCTGGAACCGCCGCACAACGTTGGGATCACGGCGTTTGCGGTGAGCGATGAGTCGGGTGCCGATCGGAAGATGCAGCTATTCGCCCAGTTGAGGAACTCTTTCGATGCCGAGCGTTCCGTCAATCTCTCGCTGCTGGTTGAGGGAAAGCTGTTTGATGCCAAAGCAGTCGTAAAATTGGCTCCGGGCCAATCCCAGGGGGTCAGTTTCGATTTGACCGCACTGGCAGCTTCGATTCGTGAACCGCAGCAATTGCAGCTCAAGATTGAAGAATCCGATGACTACCTGCAAGACAATGTGATTTACGGAATTTTGAACCCGCCTCGACCGGCCCAATTGCTTGTTGTCTCAGCCGGGAATGATTACTTGCGGCTGGCTCTAGAGACCGAGGCGATTTCGCGCCAAGCCGAGGTTCGCTTTGTTCCTCGGGCTTATCTCGAGACACAGGAGTATCTGGCGGATGCGAGTCTCGGCAAGTACGACTTGATGATTTTTGACAACTGTGCGCCGCCGCAGATGCCGCTGTGCAATACGCTCTTTTTCGGAGCGGCCCCGCCGGGTGACGCTTGGAAATTCGGCGAGAAAAAATTCCCCACGCTGGTCGCCAATTTTGACCAGACTCATCCGGTGATGAATGCGCTGCAACTGCTGCGATTGACGATCATCGAATCCGCACCGATTCAGCCGCCAGTTGGGTCGACGATTTTGCTGGAATCGGCTGATGGTCCGATCATGGCCGTCAACTCTCGCGACAGTTTTCAAGATCTTGTGATTTCATTTCCGCTGGCCGAACTTCAAGAGAACGGCGAGTTAACAATGAACACGAATTGGCCGAGCCAATTGAGCTTTCCGTTGTTCATACAAAACGCAGTTAATTATCTCGCTGGTGGTGCGAGGTATATCACTTCGGAGAATGTGTCCCCGGGCAGTCTCGTCCGCTTGCGATTGCCGGCAAGTGTGGAGGAAGTTGCCGTGACTACGCCCGGGAAGAGGACCGAGCAGCTCGCGCGGGGTCGCGATGGTGGATTCAGCTTCAGTGGAACGGAGCGAACGGGTTGGTATCAAGTGCAGCCCGCGGGGAGCGATGTGGGAAATCTTCCGTTCGCGGTGAATTTGCTCGATGTGCGCGAAAGCGATTTGACGGTGCGTGAGAAAATGGAGATCGGGCATGAGGAGGTCGTTGGGCAGACAGCGATCGAGCCGGCGAGGACTGAATTCTGGCGCTGGTTAGTGGCTGCGGCTTTGCTGGTCGTGATCGTCGAGTGGGTGGTGTACAACCGACGAGTGGGAATGTGAGCGGGGGAAATTGGGAATGCGGAAATGCGCAAGTTCGGCGGATGATGAAACTGCGCTCGGCGCCCGCCAATGCGCTCCGCGCTCGGCGCGGGTCTCCTGACCCCGCAACCGCGCTCGGCGCGGGTCTCCTGACCCCGCCGATTCCATGACCTACGGTCTCCCCGGAGCGAGAGTT
>JBJTQD010000970.1:0-2450 GCA_046075445.1 Planctomycetota bacterium | reverse complement strand
ATTCAAAGCGGGTCTTATCCGCAAAGCTTTTGAATCCGCTGAGTTCGAGCGCCTTGAGCATTCGAGATGTCCGGGAGGGAACTAAAAATCAATGTTTTGGAAGAGGGGTTTAACTCGGTCGGGAGTTAAGAAAAATCTCGTTGCAATTCAAGTTGTCATGTTGGTTTTGGATACCACTGCCAGAGTAGCCAAGGCAATTTGCGGTGTCCGCATCGGTTAATCCTAGGCTCGGTTCAACCTCAGTGAAGGGGTAGGGCCGTTCCCGCTGTGTTTGGAACTCGAGTTTTACTCAGGGTGGTTATTCAAGAGGCTGGTTTTGCTTTTCACCAACCGGTTCCGGAAGGCGTTCGGGGTCGGGACTCTGATTTTCATCGCCACTCGTTTTTGGCTCCAGTCGCAGTTCCTCGGCAGCTGGGGATTTTTCAGCTGGAGTCATTGGGGACTCTTCCTTTCGCGATCCGAACAAGCTTGGGAAGAATCCACTCGAGTCCTTGTCGCCAGCGACTTCGAACTCGTCAGGCTCGAAGCGGTTTTGGTTCAGTCGCGGAACAGCGTTGATTGCGAGACGACTGGTTAGCTGGTTGTTTCGCTTTGCCTCTTGCAAAAGCTCGACCATTTCCGTGTAAGAGCAATTCAAAGCCGCAAGTTGGCGGATTGCATCGCTCAAATTGGTCGAGCAAACTCGCCGGTCTTCCTGTTGATCAGGCAAGTAGCGAATCAACAAGAGACTTCCCTTGCCGTCTGCTCGGATTGTCAATCCATTTTGGACGAAGATGAAGTCGTTGGTCAGCTGATGGTCTTTACCGAACAAGGTGATCTCGGGTCGTTTAGAACGCGAGAGATGGACCATTGGCGGCCCGCTCGAGGGAATTTGGTGGAAGTAGAAGTCGTCCGCCAGCCACTCGCCGCGAGCCAGAGGGTCGTTAGGTGTGCGGACTTGGAAAGCGCGGAATGCACCGTAGCGGGTCTCTGCCGAATCAACATTCATCAGCGAGACGAGAGCCTCGGCAGCTTGAGGTGACTGCGAAGCCGAAAGTGCGGTCAAGGCATGCCATCGCAGATTTGGCGAATTGGTTGCCGCTTCCAAGAGGATATCAATTCCATCCGGTTCGCCGAGATAAGCGAGCGCTTCGGCCGATTGAAAGCGAACTTCTTGGTCGGAATTCAGCAGGCCGCGACGAAGTGCAGGAATCCCATCAGGTCCGAGTGCCTCCAGCCTTAAAGCTGCCTCTCGGCATGTGAGTGGCTCGTTCAATTCGCGGTCTAGTTGCTCGAGCCGATTGACTCGGTCTTGAGCCTGTTCGTTGAAAGCAATGTTGCCAATCACTTGCGAATAGCGGCCAATATTGAGCCGATAACTTTCTGGAATATTGAGCTCGATCACTTTGTCGGTCTTAGGTGTGGCGACACCCGTGCGGCCATCACTTGTTACTGTGGTGAATCGCTCGTTGATCGCGCGGGCAATGCTGGTTGCCTGGCGAAGCGGATTTTCTTCGCTGCGAACACTCAGTCCGAAGCTGCGGTCGTCGAGCAGGATGCCTCCGCCGAGGATCACGCCGCGGACATCGTTCTCGGAATCCTTGCGGGGCTCGAACAGCGAATCAACGAGCACGCTTCCTCGCCCCTGGCCGGCAATTGAGCCTTTCTTCACCGAGTTCCCAAGTTGAACCATCGGACGCATCCGAGTTTTGAATAGGAACCCATACTTGAGGCTGCTAGTCTCAAGCCGCGGCTTGGGTGGAAGGATCAGTTCGAGATCGTAGCGGTCCCCTTTTTTCGCGCCCGGGGGCACCATTCCTTTAACGAGAACCATCGAAGTATCTTTTGACGCGAGCAAATTCATCGCGTTTTCGATTTCCGGATAAGTTTTCAACTCGTCGACGAGGTAATCACGCTGGCCCGAGGGAGGCGGATTGCTGCCAGTCCCTCGCAAATCAGTCACCAGCCCAACACCTTCGAGTTTCCCGAAATCGAGTCCCCAGAATCCCGCGGCGTCCTTGACGTACTGGGTAGTCGGTGGCGTCGAGTTGCCCGAGGGAAGCAAGCTCGTTTGTGCACCATCTTTTTGCCAGAGCGACTGACAACCGGCTGTCGTCCAGACAAGACAGAAGAGGCCGATCGCGAGAAGTGTTCCCCGGAATACCATCCGAACGTCCTTGTTGCTGGGAGCTTACTCGGCCATCGTGGCCAGAGCAGAACTGAACGAGTAGAAGGGGCCGGCTCGCATCGGTGCAAGCGGTACGGTCCTTCTCCCTCGCCGCACAATAACGCAAGTCGAAGGAAAGTAACAAGATCAAATGCCAGCACGGCGGTCTGCTGGCCCGGTGTTATTCAGCTGCTCGCAACGGCGTGCTAGCTGCGGCTTTATCTGATTTTGGGTTTCCCTAGGTTGGGGAGAAAGGTTCTTGCCAGATCGCGGGCGAGTTCCCGGTAGCTGCTGTTTTTTATGG
>JBJTQD010000969.1:0-1852 GCA_046075445.1 Planctomycetota bacterium | reverse complement strand
GATCGCCGATTACCCGTAACTTCTCGTATGTTGGGCGGTGTCGATTAGGCTATATCCCAAGCCACTCCGCTTGTTTCATTTCACTTTCGTCACGCAGTCAAATAAGATTACAACCGAAAAGTCGCAAAGCCGCCTTACGCGTCGAACGTTGAACCAGCGACAGGATCACGAGGCAAATCGATGAGAGCGAACACGCGACGAAATCACCTGCTTTCGATCGCGCTCTTGGTTTGCGCTCTGTTTTTCGGCCACGATTCCGTGACGCTGTTCGCACAGGCGGTAGAAATCACCGACCGGGCCGTTGATACTTTGGTCGTTTGCCCTGAGTCGCTGCAAGGCGAGATGCAGCGCTGGGTTGATTACCGAACTTCACAAGGTCATCAAATTAAGGTTGTTCCTCCGGTCGCTTCGGCGTTTGGAATGAAGCAACTCGTTCGCGAGTGCCAAGCTAACGGAGCGCTGCGAAATTTGGTCTTGGTTGGTACGGCACGCGGTTCAAGACCACTGGTGCCGGTCGACTTGCGGTTGGCTCAAGTTAATTTCTTCTTTGGCTCCGAGCTCGATATCGCGACGGACAACAGCTATGTCGACACCGATCAGGATGGCGACCCTGACCTCGCGATGGGGAGAATTCCGGTTAGCACTCCGGAGGAGCTGCGAACTTATATCGACCGAGTGATTCGCTACGAGAATGACCAGCCACAAACGACTTGGCGGCGTCGGATCAATATTATCGCAGGCGTTGGTGGATTTGGTGGAGTCGCCGACAAGACGATCGAAAACACGGTCAAGATACTGCTCGGCGACCACATTCCCCCCGGTTACGATGTGACGATGACCTACGGCAGTTGGACAAGCCCCTGGTGTCCGGACCCGCGACAATTTTCGCGAGTTGCTCTCGAGCGTTTCAACGAAGGTTGCCTATTCTGGGTATACGTCGGTCACGGCAGCCGCCATCGGCTAGACTTGATCCGCACTCCACTCGGGCGGTTCCCCGTGATGGACGTGGCTTCGATTTCCCAAATCAACTCGCAGCAAGGGAGCCCGCTGGCACTCTTCCTCGCTTGCCACACAGGCGCGTTTGACGACCCTAAACGCTCGCTGGCTGAGACGCTTTTGCTTCAGAACAACGGTCCGATTGGCGTTATCAGTGGGACGCGAGTGACGATGCCGACGGCGATGGGACTGCTCGCACTCGGTTTGATGGACCAGCAGTTCAACGGCAACGCCGAGACGGTCGGCGAGATGTTGCGGCAAGCCAAACTGCAAATGCTCAGCCCCAGCGGCTCGCGCGAATTGGCTGAAGTCCGCGAGATGATCGTCGGCTTGAACTTCCTTCTCAGTCCACGTCCCGATCTCCTCACGCAGGAGCTTAACGAACACCTGCACCTGTTTCATCTTCTTGGTGACCCGCTCGTAAGAATCCAGCGCCCGCGGGACTTGCCGCTGCAGCTTGAATCAACTCGCCCCGCGGCGGATGGAAATCTGGTGCTCAAGGGTGAAGCCCCATTTGCTGGCCAGTTGACGCTAGAGATTTGTTACCCCCGCGACCGCTTGCGACAGCGGCCGATCCTGCGAGACAAGAGCAAGCTGAACAGCGACGGGATGCTGACTTTTCAAGCCGAATATGAGAAGGCAATTGATCAGGTCTGCCAACAAGTAAGAGTTGAAGTGAACTCGGGAGAGTTTCGGCAAGCGATCAAGCTGCCGATCGGAGTCGAGGGCCCGATGGTGATTCGAGCTTTTCTGGGGTCGCCGCGAAACTGTGCCGTCGGTGGGATTCGAGCGGAACTGAATCTGCTGGATGTCGTGCCGGCTTCCCAACCAGGTAGCCAGCCGGATCGCCTGAGCC
>JBJTQD010000968.1:0-1948 GCA_046075445.1 Planctomycetota bacterium | reverse complement strand
TTCGCGCCAGCCCCCGGTTCAGCAGTTCGGTTTGGCGGTTTGGCTGTTGCACGTCACCCGTAGGCCCGAAGGGTCGATCCCAGCACAGCCCAGGGCAAAGCAGCGCGGACGTCGAAGCCGCTCCCGCTGCGACGCCCTGGGTTACGGGACCGGTTTGGATCTGGGAGCCCTGAAGGGGCGGGCTTGAGATACGAAGGTCGATCGCGATGTTGGTGAAATTCCGGCCGCGAATTATCGGTTCGGGTGCACGCCGCAACTGTGCTGCTTGAGGATCGCCCCTTCAGGGCTGCCAACTTCACACTCGATCGTTTACCCAGGGCGACGCGGCCTTGGACGGGAACGTCCCGAGCCCGCTCTGCCCCGGGCTGTGCTAGGTAAGGCTTTCAGCCTCGTGGAAGTGAGGATGGTGGGCCGGCGCGGTGCGGGGTCTGCTTGTCATCCAAGTCTAACTTGGTGCAAGCCGACTCCTTTGGATTAACGTTTTTCAGTGATTCCCCGCACCGCTTGTCCCACCCTACAGAGGACCTACCGACGGCCAAAGAATCCTTTAATTCGGCACTTAGCGCTGTTGCTTTTCTACTGGCTTTTTGACGAGCTCAGCGAGTCCCTTTTTTTTAAGTACGCAGCCTGAGAAGAGCCAGCCGTCTTCGGTGGTTTCGCAGGTCCAGCCGCTGTTGCCGAGGTAAGGAGCAACAGCCGTGTTGTAGTCGGCGGGCAGGGTGGACCCGTCGATCCTCTGCTTGCGTTGATTCTCGGGCACGTCCTTCGTCTTGAAGAGGCGGTTGAGAATCCGAGCCATGGCCGTCTGGCTGGTCGCCATCTTGCCCTGTCGCAGCATTTCGTAATTCGTTTCCAGCATCCGATCGATTCGCCCGAATTCACGAGCACTCAAGCGATCGCGAACAATCATTTTGTCGAGTGCATCGGAAACCGCCTTGTAGTCTTCTTCCTCAGCCAGGTTCGGCTCAGTTCCATCGAGCAGTTCTTTGACGTAATCCCAATCGTTGGCAACGATAATGTAGTTTCGTTCGACGAGGATGTACTTCTTCTCGAACAAGTAGAGAGCAGCTTCTTCTTCCTGCTTTTCTTTGGCTTCATCCGGGTCGTCGAAGACCGGGTCGATGTCTCCGAAGTCCGGTTCTTCCTCTTCGGAGGAAGTGACAATGTAGCGACGGTTTCCGTCTTCGACGATTTCGCCGTCACCGCTGACCAGCTTTTCAATCCACTTTGCCACGTCTTCCGACTGGTCGATGATTGGAATGAAGAAAGCAACGCGTTCGCTTCGCTCGCCGATCGGACGTTTTGCATTCGAGACAACGGTGATCCGGTTGCCGAGCAAGCCAACCAGCTTGCCGAGGTCGACGTTTAACTCCTTCTTGAAGCTCTCGACGAATTTATCGAAAGCCTTTTCGTCCAGGAACGCATCGAAAATCGGGCCAATGTTGTCGTAAGCTCGCTTCATGTTCCAAGTCACAGTCAGGTAGCTCGCTGACGAGCTGCCGATCATTGACTCCGGTTTGAAGTCGCAATCCCATTGATTGCGGAAGTCGAGCAAACCGATCGCTCGCTGACGATTCACGTCGCTCGCTTCAGGCTTGATGACGTGAACGTAGGTGCGATGGACGAGGTCTTGCTCGCCGATGTTCAAGCTAACCAGACCGCCGGCGCCCTTGAGCGCGTCGAACCCTTCCTGACGAAGGATTTCGGCGTGATTATTGCGAGGTTGTTTGATGACTTGTTCTTCTTCCGCGATGGCTTGAGCCAACTCCAAGTAGCCGAATGGATCGAGGAACCAGCGGACGTGAGCCGTGACGCCTTCCAGCTTGGTCTCTTCATTGATCTTGCGGAACGTCGGATTGTTAGCCAGCGCATCGGCGGTCTCCGAGCGGTCTGGCGTCTTCAGCCGGCGAATCACCTCGCGGAAAATTTGATCGTTGTCCGAGGCGAC
>JBJTQD010000967.1:0-1841 GCA_046075445.1 Planctomycetota bacterium | reverse complement strand
TTTTCTGACTCGATGACCGCATAGACAAACTTCTGGTCCTTGCGGAAGAAATCGATTCCGATGCGGCCCAACTTGCAGGTCGGCAAACCGGCCGAAATCTTTTCAAAAGTCTTGCCACCATCGGCTGAGTGATAGATTGCCGAGCCGGCTCCATACTTTTTAACTGGATCATTGCCGTCGAACAGGTCGCGGGAGCGTTCGTAGGTGGCAACCAGCATTTCGTCTGGATTCTTTGGATTCAGTTCGACATCGATCACACCGGTCAGGTCGTCAACGTACAGAATCTTTTCCCAGTTCTTTCCACCATCGGTTGTCTTGTAGAGCCCGCGGTCTTCGTTCGGTCCCCAGAGGCGTCCCAAAGCACCGACGTAGACAACGTCTGGCTTTTCAGGGTGAATGGCGACGCGACCAATTTGGAACGTCTTGTTCAGACCCATGTTCGTCCAAGTCTTGCCGCCGTCGGTTGACTTATAGACGCCGTCGCCCCAGGAGACGCTGTTACGCGGGTTGGCTTCGCCGGTTCCGACCCAGACGATGTTCGGATCGGTTTGGCAAACAGCCACATCGCCGATGGAGACAGTGGCTTGCTTGTCGAATTGGTGTTCGAAGTCGGTGCCGTTGTTGACGGTTTTGAGCAACCCACCCGAGGCGGAGGCTGCCCACCAAGTGCTGGGGTCCTTCTCATAGACCGCGAGAGCAGTGATTCGGCCGCTCATGTTGGCCGGTCCGATCGATCGCCAAGGAACCTGATTAGCCCATTCTTGAGGCAACGCTTGTGCGAATGCCGCTGAGACTAGACTGCTCAGCAGACCGAGGCACAAGAGAGAAGTAACGAGTCTCGACTTCATGACTTGTCCAATCCTGAAAACAATGATGAAGAACTGTTGATGACGATGGCAGAAAAATAAAAGTGCGTTTTGAGCTGCACAAAGCTCTCGAGCCAGAAGAATCATGACGCGAGCCCAACGTCTCAAGCCAGCGCGATAACGCGGACAAATCGAGACGAGGGTGCTACCCGCGGATTGTTTACTTGGAGTTGCAACATCGTTGCTAAGCAAACACCACGGCCCTTTTTGGAAGCGAGGACTGCGCTCCTTGCTGCGACCGAAGCCGCAGGACTATCGAGGCAGTCGCGATCCCAAATGCATTTCCCGGCAAGCGGTTCCCGCTCCGATCCCGCCGGTTAACTCCCCAGACTCCCCAAAGGCTATGATAGTTGGGCGGAAAAGGCATTTCAAACAGGGGGAGGCGAAGCAATTCGGCCCTTTGGCAACGTTGCGTGGCCTGTTTGCTTTGAAATTTTTTGAACGAGCTTCAGCTTGCGAAGGATTCGTTCAACGAACAGCGAAACAAGGGAGCCGAGATTGAATACGCTGATTACCGGTGGAACCGGGTTTATTGGGCGCCAGTTGGTTGAGCGGTTGGGGGGTGGCGATATCGTTACGCGCGACCCAGCCAAAGCAGCCGCGCATTCGTGGCCCGCGGGCACAAAGTTGTTCGCATGGCGCGATCAACGAACTACGCTTGAACTGCCTGCGAGCTATCAGCCCGAGGCCGTGGTCAATTTAATGGGCGAGTCGATCGCTTCGCGCCGCTGGAACAGCGAGTTCAAGGAGCGACTCCGCTCCAGCCGGATTGAAGGGACGCAGCAGTTAGTCGCGGGCCTTCTAGCGTCTGGAAGATTGCCTCGCGTGATGGTTTCGGCTTCGGCGATTGGTTATTACGGCGATCGCGGCGATGAACTGCTGACCGAGTCTGCGGCTCCCGGTGATGATTTTTTAGCTCGATTATCAATCGATTGGGAGGCTGCGACGCGTCCACTCGTCGAGGCGGGCGTGCGG
>JBJTQD010000966.1:0-1626 GCA_046075445.1 Planctomycetota bacterium | reverse complement strand
CAAGCAAAGCCCTACGCGCTGCCATTCTTCAAGTCATCGAGGCAGCGGCCAGTTCCGTACTCAACACCCCAGATGCAGTGTCCAAAGCCAAACTCTCGGACCTGCGTCGCAGCGCTCAATCGATCATCTCCAGCCAAGTTGCCCTGCGCCAAAAGTTTTACGAGCGGAACGATGTTGAAGTGGTCCATGGGGGCGCCCGCTTCCTCGACAAAAACCGAATTCAGATCGGGGAGGAACAGGTCGTCGAAACGTCAGCGGTCGTTCTCGCAACCGGCTCACGCCCCTACCGACCGGCCGATGTGAATTTCAATCACCCGCGAATTTTCGACAGCGATACAATCCTCAATCTGAAAGAGCGGCCGCACACGCTGACGATTTACGGTGCAGGCGTAGTCGGCTGCGAATATGCTTCGATGTTTCGCAACCTCGACATCAAGATCAACCTCGTCAACAGCCGGGCCGAATTGCTTGATTTCCTCGATGACGAAATCACTGATGCTCTCAGTTATCACATGCGCGAACGCGGCGTTGTCATCCGGCACAACGAGTCTTACCAGCGAATTGAAGCAACCGACGATTGCGTAGTCCTCCACCTCCAAAGCGGAAAAGCTATTCGCTCTGAGGCTCTCCTCTGGGCGGCCGGCCGCACGGGAAATTCAGACCAGCTGAATCTCGCCGCAGTTGGCCTGAGCGCGGACAGCCGTGGCTACCTCTCCGTCAATAAACACGGCCAAACGGCGGTTCCCAACATCTATGCCGTAGGCGATCTCGTCGGCCAACCTTCGCTCGCCAGTGCAGCTTCCACCCAAGGCCGAGTCGCCGCGCGACACCTCCTCGGTATGGAGGACAACGAAAACAACCTCGACGAGATCCCCTCGGGAATTTACACCAGCCCTGAGATCAGCTGTATCGGGAAAACCGAAAAGCAATTGACCGATGAGAAGGTCCCCTACGAAGTCGGCAACGCCCACTTCAAAAGCATCGCAAGAGCCCAAATTTCGGGCCAAACCGTGGGAATTCTCAAGCTGCTATTTCATCGCGAAACGCTGCAGATTCTCGGCGTTCATTGCTTCGGAGCGAACGCCAGCGAGATCATTCACATCGGCCAAGCGATCATGGCCCAGCCCGGTAGCGGCAACACCCTGAAGTATTTCATGAACACCACGTTCAACTATCCGACGATGGCCGAAGCCTACCGCGTTGCCGCTCTAAACGGCTACAACCGACTGTTTTGAATGCGGACTGATCGCGTGCTCGGCGCGCGTCTCCCGGCGCCGCCGCGCGCTCAACGCAGGTCTCCCGACCCCAGCGCGCGCTCGGCGCGGGTCTCCCGACCCCGCCGACAGCGCAAGTGCGGTTTCCTCGCAACTGCTACACTCCCACGAGTCCCATGCACTCCCGCTAATTGCCGAGCGCATTCCCGACTCACCCCATCGTCCCCGCCAGCCGATTCAACTTCAAAAACTCGCAGTCCGGATTCGCCCCGCCGAAAAGTAGCCCCACCAAATGTTCGCCGATCACCGGCGCGAACTTGAATCCATGTCCTGACAGCCCCGCCACCATTGCAATCTGGGGATACTGCGGGTGGACATCAATCATGAAATGCTCATCCGGCGACCGCGTGTA
>JBJTQD010000965.1:0-2260 GCA_046075445.1 Planctomycetota bacterium | reverse complement strand
CTCACGCGCAAGTTCTCCCGGGTCCTCGGTCGTTTATTACCGGGCAAGCCTTGTGAAGTTCCATTCCCCGCCCTATATCTGAGCGGTGCCGTTGCGTTCTGGATCCCAGGATCCAGCCGAGTTTCTCTGGAACCTCTCCGGCACGAGCGCACCGTGAAGATCGTCTTCCCGTTTCATATCAGAGCTAAGGATATCTCAGTGCGGATTTTGACTCTCAGCGAAGTTGGCTTCACTTGGCGCAAGCCTGCCTTGCTGGAAAACATCAACCTGGCCATCGATAAAGGTGAACGGATTGGGTTACTGGGGCGAAATGGTACTGGCAAATCAACTTTGATGAAGATCCTGGCCGGCGAAGTACGACCGGATCACGGTCAGATACGACGCGAGCCACAGACTTGCATCGCGCGGTTGATTCAAGAAGTTAACACCGACCAGCTGCTGAACGACAAGGGCCAGCCCGCGACGATTCGCGAGATTGCCCTGCGCGGCTGGCAAGCGACGCTCGATGATCAGCAGTCGCAAGGCACAGCATCGCAAGACGCAGCTTCGCACGATGGAGATTGGCAGAGCACCGCTGCGCTGGATCAGGTACTGTCTCGCATGCAACTCGATGGCGATCTCGACTTCAATTCGCTTTCGGCCGGGATGAAGCGCAGGGCCTTGCTGGCTCAAGCCATCATCAGCAACCCCGATCTGCTGCTCCTGGACGAACCAACGAACCACTTGGACATCGACTCCATCCTCTGGCTCGAAAACTTTTTGAAAGGCTTTACCGGCGCGTTGCTGTTCGTCACGCACGATCGTGTTTTCCTACAAGCCTTGGCCACGCGCATCCTCGAGATCGATCGCGGCCGTCTGTTTGACTGGGAGTGCGGTTACTCCCAGTTTCTCGAACGCAAGGCGGCGGCGCTGGCCGCTGAAGAAAAACAGAACGAGCTGTTTGACAAGCGCCTGGCGGAGGAAGAAGTGTGGATCCGTAAAGGCATCGAAGCTCGTCGCACCCGCAACGAAGGGCGGGTGCGTGCGCTCGAAGCCATGCGTCGCCAGCGATCGGAACGTCGCTACAAAGTTGGCACCGTCAAGATGCAAGCGTCCGTGCAGGAGAAGTCAGGGCAACTGGTCGCCGATGTCCAGCAAGTCTCTTTTGCTTACGGCGAGCGAATTATCTTAAAAACGTTCTCCACCAAGATTATGCGCGGAGACAAAATTGGTATCGTTGGCCCGAACGGCGCTGGCAAAAGCACGCTGCTCAAGGTTATCCTCGGCCAACTCCAACCGACCAGTGGTACCGTGCGCACGGGCACCAAACTCGAGGTCTTGTACTTCGATCAATTGCGCGAACAGATCGATGGCGAGAAGACGATCGCTGAGAATGTCGCCGATGGCAATGAACGCTTGCTGATTGGCGGCCAAGAGCGTCACATTTACGGTTACATGCAGGACTTTCTTTTCACGCCCGATCGCGCGCGACAGCCGGCCAAGTTTCTCTCGGGCGGCGAACGCAATCGTTTGTTGCTGGCCAGGTTGTTTCGGCAACCTTCGAACGTGCTCGTGCTCGATGAACCGACAAACGACCTGGACACCGAGACTCTTGAGCTGCTTGAAGAACTCGTGAGCAATTATGCGGGCACCTTGTTGTTAGTCAGCCACGATCGCGCGTTTTTGAATAACGTGGTTACCAGCGTTCTGGCGCTCGACAGCCAAGGGAACGTGAACGAACTGGGCGGTGGCTACGACGACTATCAGCGTTACCGGCTCAGACAACAAGAGCAGGCCGAAGCCGCTCGCTCCGCCGCCACAGTCAATGCCGCCAGGGCCAACTCTGCCAAGGCCAATGCCGTGATTGAAGCCAATCCCAAGGCGAGTACGCAAAAGTTGAGCTTTAAGGAGCAGCGGGAGCTCGAGCAACTTCCCGACCGCATCGCGCAGAACGAAGCGACTCAAGCCGACCTGCACGCTCAGATGTCCGCGCCGGATTTCTTTAAACAGTCTGCCGACTCGATCAAGCAAGTAACTGAGCAGCTAACCGAGCTGGAACAACAGCTCACAGGCCTGTACCAGCGCTGGGAAGTACTCGAATTGAGAGCTATGAAAAAAGGGGACGGGGGTCAATTCGTGATTTGACCCCCGTACTTATTTGTCTGGGGCAGGTTCGCGGCCGAGCGCGGCCTCTATTGATCGCTGTGGAAGCCGAGCCCGTCCAGCTGGGCCTGAAACACCGGAAAGGCCCCTTGGGGCAGGGGCAACACCGGGTACTGAC
>JBJTQD010000964.1:0-2569 GCA_046075445.1 Planctomycetota bacterium | reverse complement strand
CTTGACCGCTCGACCTGCGGCATCGCCGGCCAAACCCCGAGATGATAATTTTTGTTCAATACTCATGTTGTAAATCGTTGTAGTAAATCTCTAAGCAAAAAGAACTGACAATCAACGAGCCCTTGAACGAGGGCCATTCTCAATAGACTTCTCAATGGCGTTGCAAAATTGACCCGCACAAACTTCAGCCGTGATGCCCTCTACCGTCTCTCGGCAACGCTGGCTCATTAGGTGTAACTCGGGAGTGGTCGCTGCTAGGGCTCGCTCCAGTGCTTTTTCCAACCCTCGCTCCTCACTCGGACTGTAAAACCATCCATTTTGACCCTCGTTCCCATAAACCTCCATACTCTGCGCAGCTCGACTACCCACTACCGGGCAACCGGACGCAAACGCCTCAATCGGAACGAGGCCCCATTCATCAGCCAATGACGGGAAAAGACAGATATCTGCCCAGCCATATGAGGCCGCCAACTCTTCGTCGTTACTCGCCCCCTTCATCTCTAAGTGCAGGTTTTTCGGCAAAGCCCCCTGAAAACATTTCTCTTCCGGTCCCGCACCACAGACTCTTAAATTCAGCATTCGCTCTGGGTGCCGACTCGCCCATTGAGTAACCGCCTGCACGAGTGCGGCAATGCCTTTTCGCTTTGTCAGATTTCCTGAAAAAAGTATCCGCTGGACACCATTTCCCGAGAAACTCTTCGCACCTTGAAAAACTTTCTCTCTGTCAAAGAAGTACTGGAAAAATGCCAGATGATCTTCCTGAATCCCCAACGACTCCAGATATCTCCGGCAACTTGGTCCGTTGTAGGTAAAGCAATCGACCCGCGGGACCAACAGCTTTCTCAATTGCCTTCGTCCCCAGCCTCGTTCTTTTTCAATCGCCTCCGACATATTCCCGACCGCAATCACGGGTAATCGATTGCGCCTTGCAAAACGACTGGCGAGTAAAGTTCGAAATCCAAGCTCAAAAGAGACTACCACGTCCGGCTTCAATCGTTTCAGTTGCGAAATCGTATCGTAGGGAAGATGGACGTAGTTATCTTCCGAGAAGCCTGCTGAATGCTTCCACTTCCTCACCAACGTCCAATTCCTTTGAACGACCACATTCAAGTCGCCCCAAACAGGCTCCCAATTCCGATCGGGCTCCATTGGGGTGCTTAATAAAAGGGTCAATTTTCCTACCCTACGTTGAACCTGCTCAAAAACATGGACGTGATGCTTGCGAAGAAAATTTGTTAGAACCACGACGTTTAGCTGCTCGAGTGGAATCGAGCTCGCACTGCGGACTGGAGCTTTATGGAACCTATTCGAGGGCAATATTGTCTTCACAAAGTGGCCCCTTTCGCCAAGAGAGCGGCGGGGACTTGCTTTATGTTCGCTGCCGAGCATACGTTCCGCCAAACCAAAGCGGTCGTCAATAAAATCATCGGCGCCGAATCCAAAACGAGAAAGCAGACGTTCTCCGCCAATCCATTTAGAAACAGGAACAAAAAGATCGCATCGGGGACCAACTGCGGATCACTCCAGAGTTTCCGGCAACCGTAGAAAAATGCCGCAGCGAGCAGTGCCATCGGGAGGATTCCACCCGATAGCCCAACATTGAGCATCATGTTGTGAGTGTATCGCGTGTATTCCGCCAACAAATCCTTGCTCGTTGCCGCACCGTAACCCGTAAGCGGCCGCTGGGCAATCAAACGCACCGATGCTCCCCAGATTTCACTGCGGCCTGTGCCAGAAGTCAGCTCCTCGGTCGTCCCGGATTTAGACACCAGATTGATTAATCTCTGGTTCAGCTTTTGCCCCAATCCCGGTTGAGTCGAAAGCACAATAAAACTACCCACAAGAATCGCGCCGACTCCAAGAGTCGCCGTAATCGCCGGTCCTCGAAGCAGCTTTTTCCGATACATGAAGGCAAAACTAATCGCAGTTGCCAGAATCGAGGTTCGCGATGCACAAGCGATCAGGCTTGCAATCGCCAGCAACGCCATTCCCGCCACAAGCCATCGCTCGCTGCGACTCTTAGCTGCCGGCAAGAAAAGACAGTTTCCGATGAGCAGCGCCAGCCCCGCGTATTGCCCGATTGCGTTGGGGTGAGATAAGCCGCCGAATCGAGCGACAAATTCTCCATTGTCGATCGGCTCAAGGAAAGTCGCTGCCTCGCGATTTAACAACCACAAGCCCCATGAACCGGCAAGAAAGGCAACACAAGCCAGCCCACAAATTCTCACGACCCGCTCCGGGCCAATTTGCAAGGCTCCGCCCATCGCTCCCCAAATGCAAGCCCCACTCGCTAAAGCAGAGGCAAACGAAACGGCAGGCGAAGTGGAAAGCAAGCTCGTCACCATTAACCAACCGGAGATACCGGTCAACAGCAGCCCCGGAATCGAGAACATCAGCCTCAGCATCCCCGGCTGAAATAGCATTCGATGCACCGAGTACGCACCAAGGTAGGCAATGAAGAGTAACTTGAGCAACGACTGAATATCGAGCGTCGTCGTCGTATCGGCATCTTGATCGAACAGACTAATCAGATTCGCAAATGAAACCAAGTAGATCGCCGCCGCACAAC
>JBJTQD010000963.1:0-2542 GCA_046075445.1 Planctomycetota bacterium | reverse complement strand
GGGGAAGCATTCATGTGCCAGCCTGTTTCCCGATGAACTGCTACCCCTTAAAATTTGAGTATTAGTCAACTTAAATCGGTTCGGTAAAGTCTCTGCCGGACAATTTCTGAATCGCTTTGCCTGTGAATACTTCACCTCTCAAATATGAGCGAGTTTCCAACGTTACCGGATTGGTTTGGATTCTGCTCCTGACCATGCCATTTGTCGTTTGGGGCGGGATTGAAGTGCTCTCTCGTTTTTCCAATGACATTCGGCAGTGGCTACCCAAGGGGTTTGTCGAAGCCGAGCAGTACGACTGGTTCATTCAGCACTTCGGTGTGGATGAGATGGTGGTTGTGTCATGGGAAGATTGCAATCTCAATGACCCGCGGCTGCCAAAACTAGCTGATGCACTCCGGCAACAACTGGGCGAAGATGGTAAGCCCGTCTTCTCTCAGGTTTTGACCGGACCTGAAATCCTGGGCAAAGTCGTCGGAGCCAGCGTCTCCGAAGAAGAAGCCATTCAGCGCTGCACCGGCGTCTTTCTTGGGCCCGATCGGCAGACCACCTGCCTCCTCGCATTTCCGGGCGAAGCCGCCTCGAAAAACCGAACAAAAGTCGTCCAGTTGCTGAATGCGGTCGCAGGAGATGCGATAGGGCTTAAGCCAAGCGAGATGCATCTCGGTGGTCCCACGGTCGACGGTGCCACGATCGATCAGGAAAGCAAGCGTTCGCTGCAGACTTACATCGGGCTGACCGCGCTAGTCGTCCTGGGGCTGACTTGGTTCCGCTTACGGAACATCTTGCTCACCTCGGTGATTCTAGGTGTTGCTGGCTACTGCGGGCTAATTGCCCTCGCGCTGCTGTTCTGGACCGGCGGCTCGATGAACCTGACGATGATCATGCTCCCGACGCTGGCTTTTATCCTCGCCGTGTCGGGCTGTGTGCACATGACGAACTACTATCTCAAGGCGCGGTATGTTCATAAGTCAGATGAACCGATCAAGGAATCGGTCCAGTACGGCGCCGTTCCGGTGCTGCTCTCCTCACTCACGACCGCCCTCGGACTGGCTTCGCTGGCAACCAGCCAGATCGTCCCAATCAAGCTTTTCGGCTTGTACTCCGCCGCTGCCGTAATGCTCGCCCTGCCGCTGATTATCTGGCTGGTGCCGACAATCCTGCATGCGATTGCCTCTTGGAGGCCGCTGATTCACGGCAAGCGGGAACTGGAAGACGAAAGCGAGCAACCGCTGAGCCCTTTCCTAAAGGCTTGTGCTTGGACTGGCCGCATTTCGCCCGCATTTGTTTCGTTGCTCTTTGTTGCGGGCCTATTGGGAATTGGCTGGGGCTGCATGCAACTCCAGTCGACGGTGAAAATTCAAGGGCGGTTTGCCGAGTCAACCAAGATCATTCAGGACTATCGTTGGTTAGAGCAGAAGCTCGGTCCGCTCGTGCCGATGGAGGTGATCCTCCGAGTGCCGAAAGAACATCCGCTGAGCGATTACGACCGGATGCTGGTCTTGGCGAATCTCGATGTCGCAATTCACGAAGACAAAAATATCACGGCATCTTATTCAGCGGCAACCTTTCGCCCCGAAATGCATCGCGGACGAGGCGTTCGCAATGAGATGGAAAAGCGATTGATGCGCGAGGCTTGGGAAAGCAGCGTGCCACAATTCGTCGATGGCGGGCTGGTCGGTTACACCGAGGAAGACCAACTCTGGCGGATTAGTCTGCGAATCGGCGCGATGAACGATGTCGACTATGGTTACCTCCTCGATTCGATCAAAGAGGTGGTTTCTGCCAAGGTCGACCAGATCAATGCGGCCCTGAAAGAGCGAGGCCAACCGGCCAACTTCAATTTTGTCATCACTGGCGGCGTCCCAATGATTTACCGCGCCCAACACCAAGTCTTGAGCGATTTGATGTCCAGCTTCCTTTGGGCCTTCGCGACCATCAGCTTTGTGATGATGTGGGTCGCCCGCGGATTTTGGGCTGGGTTGGTTTCGATGCTTCCCAATGTCCTGCCTCCAATCTTCATCTTCGGCATCATGGGCTGGACCGGTTGGCTGATCGACATCGGTTCGGTAATGACCGCAAGCGTTGCGATGGGGATCGCAGTCGACGATACGATTCACTTTTTGGCTTGGTATCGCCGGGGTCTGGAACGCGGTTTGACCCGCTACGGAGCGGTCGAGTTCTCGCTTCATCACTGTGGCAAGTCGATGATCGACTCGACGCTGATTTGCGGGCTGGGCGTCGCGCCCTTCCTGTTCAGCGAGTTCTTGCCCACGGTCCGCTTCTCGGCCCTGATGTGCTTGATGCTCCTCGTGGGGCTGATTGGAGACCTGGTCTTCTTGCCCGCCCTGCTGCTCTCGCCGCTGGGGCGTTTGTTCCTTGTACGGTTGAAGCACGACCCGCATGCGGGACACGACCAGCCCGAGTTCGGCAACCATAAAGCTGCCTGAAGGAATCCGAACTGACTCCGTCGCAGGATTCAGAATGCTTGTTCACAAGGGGAAATCACTCGGGCAGAGGTCTTCCCTTCGTTTCGGGGGCGAAG
>JBJTQD010000962.1:0-4378 GCA_046075445.1 Planctomycetota bacterium | reverse complement strand
GTTTCCCCACCGGGAAAGCGGTCGATGATCACTTGGACGGGAACCTTCTCACTCCATGGGGCAATTTCGTAACCGAGCCACTCGAGCGAGAGTTCGCGGCGATATTGTTCCGACAGCCGCGCGGCTTGCTGGGCCAACTGCGGGTTCGGCGCGCGGATGATGAAGTTGCGAGTCGCGACTTCGCTGCCTGGAGCGGCCGCGGGGATCCCACGCGGAACTCGACCGCCTGCCGGCTCATACAATCCAGCCATCTGGATTTGGCCGAGGCATTCATTCGGAAGCATACCAGCGGCCAGCAACCAACCGAGGTAAAGCACCATCAATCGCGAGGCGCGACAGTAGCGAGACAACGAAGAGCGCTGTCGCAGGTAGATACCTAGAGAGCGCGACTCAAGGGCCGCGATCGTTCGAGTGCCGAGAGCATCCATGCTCAGGTCCTCTATTGAAGCGAGTTTATTCGATAGTCATCAAGATTGTGGCAACCTAATTACGAAACGACTTCGAGTTCGGTTCGTAAGATTTGCGGTCACCATGAACGGCTCAATCCATCAAGCCATTGAGAAACACGATAACCCATCCCGCTTTTTCTACCAACGACATTTCCCCCGAGTGCCAGCAGACGCTAGCAATCATCTGGCATGATTGTGCGGGAACACCGGTGATATCACTTGCTTGTCGCGATCCGCGAGGCGATCGCATCGTAGAGATACAGTCCGCGAGCGGTCAGGCGGAGCAGGCGTTCGCGACCTTCGCCCGACAGCTCGACCAGTCCCCAGCCGATGAGTTCGGCGAGCTGCGGACCGGCGGCCGTTTGAAAATTGACTCCGGTGGTTTCGAGAAAGCTCGACTCGCGGAGTCCCTGAATTTGCCTCAGACCGATTGCCAGAAGTTCTCGAGCCAACTCTTCCTTCGTTAGCTGGGTCAAATCAGCTGTAGGATCCTGGCCTGCCTCGACCAGTTTCAGATAACGCATCGTGCTGAAGTGATTGGTGCTGCGAGTGCCCCCGAGGAAGCGGCTCGCTCCGGCTCCGAACGCAAGGTACGGTCGCCCTGACCAGTAGACCAGGTTGTGTCGACAGCGAGAGCCACTGCGGGCAAAGCTGGAGATCTCATAGTGCTCCCAGCCCGCGACGGCGAGCGTCTCCAGAGTCAGCCGATAAAGTTCGCTTCGCTGGTCTTCGTCCTGTTCCTCGAGCCGACCGGCGTGGCGCTCGTTCCAAAAACGGGTTCCTTTTTCGTAGGTCAGCTCATAGGTCGAGAGATGATCGATCGGCAACTCGAGAGCAGACCGCAGATCATCTTTCCACTGTTCCGTTAGCTCGCCGGGCGCGGCGAAAATCAAATCGATTGAAACGGTCAGCTCGGCTCGCTTCAGTAGTTCAACCGCTTGGCGGATGGTCGCGGCATCATGATCGCGCTCAAGCTGCCGGAGCTTTTCGCTGCGGAAGGATTGCGCTCCGAGGCTGACGCGGGTCGCACCGAACTCGACTGCGGCTGCGGTCCACTCTGAGGTGACATCCGACGGGTTAGCCTCAAGCGTCACCTCGGCTCCGGGATCGAGTCGCAGTCGAGTCTGAATCAGCTCCTTCAGCTGTGCGAGTTGGTTTGGATCCAGCCGCGAGGGCGTCCCGCCACCGAGAAAGAGTGTCTCGAGAGTTAAGAGCTGGGGCAGTCGTCCCAATTCCAATCCGAGAGCCGTGACGTATCGTGGAATGAGGTAGTCTCTGCCTGCCGCGACTGAGAAATTGCAATAGCCACAGTGGTAGCGGCAGAAGGGGAGATGCAAGTAGGCCGAACGGGGCGAGGAAAAGAGAGCCGGCTGATTGTAAGTCGGTTCGAGATCCAGTGGAGTGTTCGGCGCTGACATCACTTACAACCAAATCTGCAACCGACCGTCGAGCAAGGTCGGGAGTCGATGCTTGATCAACTTTTCGGCTTCTTTGCGGTTGTATCGGGTGCTGAAGTGTGAGGCGATGATCAATTCGTTTTCGAAGCGTTCTGCGCGAGCCACATAGTCCTCCAGGTGCATATGTCCATTCTTATGGATGTACTGCATCTGGTGGTCGTCAGCGAGAAAAGTCATTTCGCTGATGAGAATCTTGGTCTCGAACAGGATCGGGTTACGGTCGATCCCTTCGGGATTGGTATCGCCGGTGTAGCCGACCAACGGCACGAGGACTTCGCGGGTGACTTCGACACCCTTAGCGCGGAGGTCGCGAATTTCCTCGCCCCGCAATTCTGAGAATTGAGGAAGCAATTTTCGGCGGCGGTCGTAAACGACGTAGCCGAGGCAGGGAATCCGGTGGGTCATCTCGCAAGCTTCGATCACGATTTCCCGCGAGAGGTCGTAGCGGTCTCCGGGCTCCAAGCCGATCAGTTCACAGGGAAGTTTGCCACGATCCAGCGCGGCGAAACTGTCCAGCATTCGGCGGACGGAAGCTTCGGCGTAAGCCGGGAGAATGATTCGCGGCGGGATCATCTTCATCAACCGACGGCGGGCGACGTAGGAGGGGAGTGCCGCGATATGGTCGAGATGGCAGTGGGAAATCAGCCAATTCGGGGTTCCCATAAAGTCCCAAGGGTGGGCCCCGAGGTCGAAACCGAGACTAAGTTCATTAATCCGCCAATAAGTTTGCACTGCGGCCCGCGAGTAACCTTCGATGGTCAGGCCACCGAATTGCAGACTTTTGACTGGAACGTTTTGCAGCATGGCAGGTCGAACTCTACACGGGAGAAAAGCCGAGTTTAGCGGGCAATTGGGGCTCGGACAAAGGGGTTAACGCCAGACAGTTTAAGGACTTTTGACTCAAGCTTGGGGGAAGCTATCGCCTACCAGTTTAGTGACTCTAACAATTGCTTTTCAGTTCGGAGCCGAATTCCATCTTCCGCGTGATAGCCAGAACGGGGTTGTCACCGCATAATGAGAGACGATGTGGCCAGAATCTGACAAAACCGAAGAGCTCCTACTGCAAGTCAAGCAGGGAGATGAAGACGCCGTAAACCAATTGATGGAACGGCACCGCGATGCATTGCGCCAAGTCGTGCGGATGCGGCTGGACCAGAAAATTCAGCGGCGGATTGACGTCAGCGATGTGGTTCAAGATGTGCTGGTGGAAGCCAATCGCCGGTTGAAAGACTACCTTGGCAATCCGGTCATGTCGTTTCGGCTTTGGCTCCGGCAGATTGCTCAGGACCGAATTATCGACGCGCATCGGCGCCACCGGATTTCGGCTCGCCGCAGCGTTGACCGGGAGCAAGCGCTGGCCGCCCCGAAAGGGTATGACCAGTCATCGATCCAGCTGGCTGGAATGCTGAGTGACCAAAACCTCACACCTGAAGCGGCCGCGCTACAGCAAGAGATGGCTCGCCGGGTTGAGGCGGCGGTGGGGCGACTGGAAGAGCGAGACAGCGAGATCATTGTGATGCGGCACTACGAGCATCTCTCAAACCAGGAGATCGCCCAAGCGCTGAATTTGACCGAACCGGCGGCGAGCATGCGTTACCTGCGTGCGATCAGGCGATTGAAAGAGCTTTTGCAGGACGGCTCGGCCGAAAGCAGTCCCGGCTAGGAGTTCGCGTTCTGGGAGCGAATTGTTTGCCCATGCCAAGTTAGTCAAAGACAAAATCCGAAGCTGGAGACTTTCGCCAAGTCTTGCAATTACTGGTAAAAGAATTTTCCCTTTGCCGCTGACCCGTCGAGCTGCGACCAAGTCACAATGCATAATGACCAGATGGAAGACCTCTACGAGCAACAACTGGCGGAGTTACTGACCGACTTGGCCGACCGGATGAGTCGGGGGGAGGAAATGTATCTCGAGGGGGTCTGCGCCGAGTATCCTCAGTTTGCGAATGACCTGCGCGACCTGTGGGGGACGATCGCGGTAACTCAGGCCATTGCCCATGACTCGCTGACTCGCCCGCGAACGGAACCTCGAGACTTGGCTCTTTTCGAGCTCCCTTATCGCTTGGGGGACTTCGAGTTGCTGGAGGAGATTGGTCGAGGCGGGATGGGAATCGTTTACCGCGCTCGTCGAATTTCAAACGGAGAGCCGCTAGCCCTGAAGATGATGCTCAAGGGAGAGTTGGCCTCGCGAGTCGAGCGTCAGCGATTCGAAGCGGAAGCTTCGGCGGCGGCGGGGCTGAGTCACCCCAACATCATTCCGATTTTTGATGTGGGTGAATTTGCGGGCCGTCCGTATTTCACAATGAAGCTGATCGAAGGCCGCACGCTTGCACAGTGGTTGAACGCCGGTCCAATCTCTCCAGAAAAAGCGGCTCGGCTCTTGGTGCAAATTTCTGCTGCAGTGCAGGTCGCCCACGAGCAAGGGATTCTGCATCGTGACCTGAAGCCCTCCAACATCCTAATCGATGAGCAGGA
>JBJTQD010000961.1:0-956 GCA_046075445.1 Planctomycetota bacterium | reverse complement strand
GCAACCCAAGTGGAAGTAATCTCTGTCTGCTGATTCATCACCTGCAAAGTAAAGCGGGTTTGTCATTTCAAGTCGTTTCATTCAGTAAAGTGGGCACAAGAACGAAGTCTCGCGCTAATCGAGCGATAGCAAAGCGGTCTGCCCCAGTTCGGAAGCCAGCAAAATTCCAAAAGTCGTAATCGCATTCACTGGTTGGGTAAGAGCCGTCGTTGCTCCGGCGGCTGAGTTGAGCTCAACTTTGCCCGCCACCCACCGAACTCTAATGGAGGCCTCGGTGGGTGCGCACCGCGGCTGAGTTGTTGGAAATGGTGAGCTTATCGCGCGGATGCGACCCACCCTACCTTGCTTCCGAAAGAAAGGAAGCAGGAAGAATGTCTCTAACGGTGGCACGGAGGGGGAATTTGAACTTGCGACCGACGTGAAGAGTGTCGGGATTTGTGTTTGATTGATTTTGATTAGTCCTGATTAGTGGTTCGCCTTCTTCCTCGGTTTTTGGGCATTCTGCCAAAAAATGAAAATAGCTTGAAAGATTCCACTTGGCGGCCCGTGAAGCTTAATGTGGCCAAGTTTGCCCATTAAGATTCGTGAAGATAGGCTGGCGAGCGACTATCTCTTGCGGGATGGAATTCCTGCGTCATTCGCCGAGCCAACACTAACTCGATCCTGTCCCGCTGGAACCCCGTCATGCGAAACGCTCCCGATACCCGAGCGAGTCTGTTGTTGCGACTGCAGCAACCGGACGACGAGCGCGCCTGGCAGGAATTCGTTGAGATCTACCAGCCACTGATCGAACGACTCGCCACTCGCTATGGCCTGCAGCCGGCTGACGCTCAAGACATCTCGCAGGAAGTTCTCACACGGGTAGCCAAGGCGATCCCCGAATGGGAACATGATCCGGCTAGGGGCACGTTTCGAGGCTGGCTGACTCGCGTCACGCGTAACCTGACTATCGAACA
>JBJTQD010000960.1:0-2664 GCA_046075445.1 Planctomycetota bacterium | reverse complement strand
TTCGGTTACTTTCCGACTTATACACTCGGCAATCTCTACGCCAGTCAGTTGTTTGCCGCGGCGGAGCGAGACCTTGGACCACTTGAGCCCCAGTTTGCCAGAGGAGAATTTGTTCCCCTGCTAGGTTGGCTGCGGAAACATGTTCACGAACTGGGGCAGACGAAAACTGCGGCTGAGATTGTCGAAGCCGCGAGTGGCCAGCCGGTTTCCCAAGCTGCTCTGGCCTCCCACCTCAACCACAAGTTCGGCTTGGTTTACCGGTTTTAACTCTTTTAACGCGCGGGATGTTGAACAGAAAAAGACTTTCGAGAGGGGACTCGTTTCTGATTTCCGTCTATAATCGAGATCGCGGCAAGTTCGCGGGAATGTTTGCGGCAATCTCATCTGTTTGAATTTTAGCGCACGCCATGTCTGGCCAATTTGAAAATCTGGTGACCAGTTGCCCTCAGTGCAATTCACTGGTGGGTTTGCCTTCGGTCATGTCGCTCGATGCGACGGTGCGTTGCCCTGTTTGCGGGCATAAATACACTCTCCGGTCTCGTCTGCCGCAAACTATCCCGCAACTGGAATTGGTCGTTCAATCAGACGAATCCGATGACGACGAAACCTCGTCTTCTGTTGAGATTGACCCGACCGCGAAACTGCAAGTCAACGATATTCTGCGAAAGAATGCCAAACTCAGCCGACGTCGCAATCGTCGGCGTTCCAGTAGTGAGGGTGGAAGACGTCAACAAGTTGATGCATCCGCCGATGGGACTCCTGCTATCGGCAAGGAATCAACCAGCTTCAAAGAATTTCAGGCTGCTGCGATCGGCACCATCGTCGATGATGAACCGACTACGGGCGAATCCACGGAATGGCAGGCCAACGGAAGCGCTGGCCTGAGAACTGCTGGTGACCTCGCCGCTTACGAGCGAAAAGCTGCGTCCCGAACCAAACACAAGCGTCGCCCCAGCCGAAAAACGCAACAGTGGATTGAGATTGCCAAAATTGCTTTCGGCGCCTTCTTAGCTCTGCCTGTCGCTCAGCTGATCATTTGGTGGGGTCTCTCTGTTGACCCGCTGAAACTTGCTCCGACCGTTGCGAAAGCAATCCCCTTCGTCGTCCCGGCGAAAGTCTTAGAGGCGGCTGAAGAAGAATAAGCGACTTCCGCGACGGTTTGTATTTCAGCCCTGCTGCTGACCGCGCCCCTTCTCTCTGGCCGATTACGCTACGGCAAATTCAACTGGAAGCCGCGCCGTAGGCGGGGTCGGGAGACCATCGCCCAGAACCAAGCGCGATGTTTGCTTTAGTCGCCGAACCGAGGGCTGGCGCGAAGCCCCGGCTGAGAATGAACACGCAAACCATCAAGCTCGAGCCGGATGTCGTCTCTTCATCCCGGAGTGGTAAAAACCAAAGACAGACAACGCAACAGGGCGAGTTCGGCGTCTGCTAGAATCTGGGCGTGTTGGGCCAATGAATTCCGAGCCATTTGAGTAGACACTGAGCAGGCGAATTTAAGAGCAAAGATGATTATTCAGCTGCTCCTTTTCGTCGTACTCTTCCCTCTCGCGGACCTGGTTCTTCTCTTAGTACTCGCGCGATTTATCGGTCCTTGGGTCGCCTTGGGACTAGCCGCCTGCTCAGCTCTGGCCGGCGTTTGGCTGGCTCGCCGACAATGGCGGCAACTCGGGGCTCAGGCCCAACAGCGGTTGGCAAAAAATGAAATCCCTAGCGATTTGGCCAGCGAGGCGATGCTGGTCGTGCTGACGGCTGGTTTACTGATCACGCCCGGACTGCTCACGGATTTGGTGGGACTGTCGCTACTTTTGCCACGCTGCCGCCGCTGGTACCAAAAACGAATCTTGAATTGGCTCCGCACCCAGTTCAGAATTTCTGTATTCCGGTCCGGCTCCGGTCCGCGTCGAGGACCCGTTGGGGAGGACGTATTTGAGGGTGAATTTCGCGACACCTCACCGCCCCCTTCAGAACCGCTAACAAACCTTGAAGATCGCACGCGGGGCGATGTCTGATTTCCTTGGCACGAAAAGGGTGCTGGCGTGGCAACGACTTACTTTCGCCGCTATTGCATGCAAATCGACTTGCGGGGTTCTTGGAATCCAGGCGAACCTGCGCCACTGCCTCCGGGATACGACCTGCTAGGTTGGGACGAGGCAATTCGCGAGTCCCACGCGAGGGCAAAGTTTGAGAGCTTTCGCGACGAGTTGGATACCAACATTTTCTCTTGCCTCGGCAGTGAAGAAGGTTGCCGACGACTGATGCGAGATATCAGCTTCCGCGATGGCTTCCTGCCCGAGTCGACTTGGCTGTTAGTGAAAAAGAGTCCCGACCGAAAAATGGCGGTCCCTTGCGGAACGATTCAGGCAATTCGAGTCGCTCCCCGAATCGCCGCGATTCAGAACGTCGGCGTTATCCCCAGCCAGCGGGGCTTGGGATTTGGGGCAAGGCTGGTTCATCACGCTCTTGCCGGAATGCGAGCATCGCGAATCGAATTCGGACAATTGGAAGTCACCGCTCAAAATCTGGGGGCCATTCGGCTCTATGAACGCCTTGGTTTCCGGAAGCTGAAGGTTGTCTACAAATCAACCGATATTCGTTTATTCCCCACCCCGGTATAATTGATTCGTCTGCATTTGACAGTTAGACTAAACCACAGCAGAGACG
>JBJTQD010000959.1:0-746 GCA_046075445.1 Planctomycetota bacterium | reverse complement strand
GCGGGAATTGGGAATCCCATCTCGCTTGGTGACGGGGCTGTACGCCGACCAGCGAAACTACGATGCCAAGTCGCAGCAGACGATTTTCTGGGACGACGATGTGCACACTTGGTTGGAGTTTTCGCTTGATGGCGCGAATTGGTTGCCGCTGGAGCCAACTCCGAGTTTTGGTCTGCCTCCGCGAGAGTTGACTTTGTGGCAATGGGCTCAATTGGCCTTCTGGAAATCAGTCGCTTGGAGTTGGCGGAATTGGTACTTGCTGGTCAGCAGCGGCTTGCTGGCGAGTTTGCTGTATCGCTTTCGTGGCGAGGCCTTTGACAACTGCGGGCGGCTCAGTTGGCTGGTCGCGCGCTGGTTGCCGGTTGATTGGCAATTGTGGTGGTGCAGTCGCTGGCTTGATTGTCGGCTCTGGCTTTCGGGCTACCGCCGTCCCCAAACGCGCTCCTACCGGCAGTGGTTGCGATCGCTGGAATCTGCGCTGGAGCAGGAGACTCGAGCCGCCTGCGAGCGGGTCTTTAATGCGCTGGATGCGATGCGGTACGACGAAAAATGGGAGCCGCATCAAGCCGATCGGGCAGCGATTGCGACCGCCTGTCAGCAGGTTTTCAGGAAGTTTGGTTCTAGTTTCAAGTCTCGAATTCCGACGCCTCAAGTCCCTTAAGCGAGCGAGTGCTTTTTCATGTCATCGACTTCGACCTCGAGTGGTCCGCGAGCGATTCCCTTGCCAGATGTGCTGGCCAAAGTGG
>JBJTQD010000958.1:0-6773 GCA_046075445.1 Planctomycetota bacterium | reverse complement strand
GATACCAATCCATTCGAAAGCATAACGTATTCAAGCCACCAAAACCGGACTCTCGAGGGAACGTGTCCCTGCGAGAGAGAGCAGAGTGCAGAAGCCAGTCGGAGGTAGCAAGTCCCGATTTTCCAAAATTCATGCCTCAATAGAGATGCGATCCGGTCTCTTACGCAGAGCTTCGAAATTAGAATCAAGACGGAATCCATTCCCAATTCCGCATTCCCAATTCCCTACTCAAAAATCTGGCTCTTTTCCGTGGGACAGACGTCCATCGGCGGCGTCATGCTGGTAGCCGCAAACTCAACGACTGAAAGACTTCTACAGTGATCGGGGCTGATGAACTGGCAAACCTTTGGCGGAGACACGCAGCGTCGCTGGCGCTGCTCTGTCGGCTGCGCTGCTCCAGCCCCGAAGACTGTGTGCAGGAAGCTTTCATTCGCCTGGCGCAACAGGTGCCAACGCCGGATGACCCGGTCGCTTGGCTGGCACGGGTGGCGCGGAATGAGGCGCTCAGCCGCTGGCGTTCGGAACAGCGGCGTCGACAGCGTGAGCAGTTGGTGGCGGCCGAGCGTCCGGCTTGGTTTATCGAGCCGCGGCTGGGCGGCAACTCGTCTCTCGCTTCACCTGCAGAGATACAGTCCGCACTGCAGCAACTTGATGAGTCAACTCGGGAGATCGTGGTGGCTCATCTTTGGAGTGGTCTCTCCTTTCGGCAAATCGCCGAAGCGTTCGACCTCTCCAGTTCGGCCGCCCACCGCCAATACACGGCAGGGCTGGAACAGATGAAAAAACGAATCACCTCCGTCGTCGAATAAAAAGGTGTCAGGACTCTTTTCCAAGGAGTCCGCATCGATTGCCCTCACTCAAAACGATTATCGGAATGTCAGCATGACAACTCCCTCAGAACCAACCGACTCGCTCAATTCATTCGAGCAACAACTGAAGCAACTCAAACCGGTTCCTGTAACTGGTTTGGAAGAAATGCTTTATCAGGCGGGCTGGCAAGCAGGTCGCGCTGCGGCGCTGGCCGCCGCGGCGCCACGGGAAGGGAACGGACAGCCGATTGTTGAAACACCACGACGACGGCCATGGACGGGCTTCATTTTCGGAGCAGCCAGCGGTTTGGTCGCGGCCAGCCTTCTGTTCGTAATAGCGGTTCGAAGCAATTCGCTCCCAAACTCAGAGCCATCCGGCGTAACCTTACCCAGCAATCGAGTCACCGGCACATCAGTAACTTCCGACTTAAAATCCGAACCTTTGGTTTCGACCCGCGGAGCTAACGCGTCGCTGGCGGCAAGCCAACAACAGGGCTCGGCGAGTAGCTTTGATTTGCTCCAGTGGTTCAATCTCGGAGCTGAAGCCATTTCCCAGATTACGATTGCACCTCGATCGCAAATGCTCACGGCCGCGCCACTGCGCGGTTCCGATCTCGACCGATTTTTATCGGACTCTGCCGGACTCCCCTTAAGTCCCCGCGGCAACTCAACAAACTCAAAAGATTTCAATCGACGCAAGTCTGAAATTCTCCGTTACCAACCGCTGCGAAATTCGCAGCCCGCATTCCGATTCTAGTTTCCGCCGACCTCAGAATTCATCTTCATTCAGAAGTTAAAAGGTTCGCTTATGAGTCCTTTCTCACAACAACTCGTCAGCGCGAGTCGCTTGCTATTAGTCGTCGGTCTTACATTGCTGACCGTAAGCTCGGCTCCTTGCAACTGCTACGGACAAGAGCCTGAGCTTGGATCGACGGCTACACTGGAGCAAATTCAAAATCGTTTCTCGAACGAGCCCTCGGTGACGACTGTTCCGAGTGTCCCGCGGGAAGATGACTTAGTTACCGCCCCTGCTGCGGCACCTGAGTTGAAACTTGAATATCGTTTTTGGCCTGATGAGCGTTCGCTCAAGCCGGGTAGTGGGATTCTGCATCTTGACCGAGCTTTGTTTCTCTACCAAAGCCTCGGTCCCATCGCCCTAGACGCCTGGATCGAATATCAAGTTTCTCTCGACAGAAACAACCCTGATCCGAGGGACCTTACTCAGCGGCTAGAGCCATTTAAGCTCGTCTACGCGGAGCTCGATCAATTTGCTGGGTGCGAGGACCAGAGCTGGGATCTGCGAATGCGAGAATTAAAAGGCGTTGAACTCTATGGCTATCTCTTGCCAGAGGTCCAACAGTATCGTGGACTAGCCCGATTGCTTCGATTCCGAGCGCTGGAGCAACTCGGGCGGCGCGATTTTGCCGGTGCCGTCGCCTCGATTCGCACTGGCTATCGTCTGGCGGCCTTCCTCCGGCAAGGAGAGATGTTGATCCAGCAACTCGTTGCAGTCGCAGTCGAGGGAATGATGCAAGAGACCATCGAGGATGCCATTCGCACGCCGGGTTGCCCCAACCTCTATCACGCCCTGGCGACGATTCAGCATGATCGACGCTCAATCCTGCGAGCCATTGAGATCGAATTGAGCGGTATCGAACGAGCGATCCCAGTCTTGAATCAACCTGAAGAGATACTCTGGGACCAAGACACATGGAAAAAAGAGTGGTCGAAGTCCGCGGAAAGTTTTTCGCAGCTTTCGGGTGTTTTCAGTAACAACGAAGGAATCCTGAGGGGTGCAAAAACGGGACTCAACCTGTTGCTGGCAACGGAATTGGCAAGCGACGCCCGCGAAGCGCGACAGCGCCTGATCCAGTCAGGACTCGCTAAAGAGAAAGTTGCGAAAATGTATCCTGAACAAGTCGTCGCGATTGATGCTGCACAGCAGCTCCGGAAATCAGCCAATGAATTGCTGGCGGCTTGCCTGCAACCTTACCCCGCCGCGAAGGATGCAATTGGTCGGGTCAATCAGCGATTAAGCCAACAGGCGAATCGCGTTGGAGCGAAAAGTCTCGCGACGACGCTTGCCGGAACCATCATGCCCGCGCAAGCCATCGAGACGGCATTAAACGCCGAACTGCGACTCATCTCCACGCACAATCGCCTGCTCACCATCGAAGCCGTCCGCCACTTCGCCGCGACTCATGCGGGACAGCTTCCCAAAACTCTAACCGAACTAACAGACTTACCACCTCATATCGACCTGCATACTGGCGAACTGGTCGGCTTCGAAGTGAAGACAGGGGCCCAGGGAGAGTTTGCCGAGTTCTTGATCCGCTCTCAAAACGATTCATCGCGGATTCGACGACTTCGATTTCGAGATTAGTGCTTACGCAGTTGGGGATTCGCGTCGGCAACTGGTGTTCCCAATCCCTGGCCAGGGGTATGCCACGCCTAGGCTCAGCTAGGTACTGTTCCTTTCTCAACCTTTAATTGGAGATAACTCCATGCGAATAAAAATATTCTTACTCGCACCGTTCCTGTTCGGCTTCGCGGCACTGTTCGCAAGCAGTTCAAAAGCTCAAGAATCTTCGCTCCCACCCCAAATTGACTCTCGCATTCAGATCGTTGCTTGGGCGGATGTCGACAAAGTCAGTTTTGAGGAATTCCTGAAATGGACCAGCAAAACAGAGTTGAGTCTGGTAATTGAGGCTACTCGGCTACAGGGCAATCCAATGCCAGCCGAGTTTGGACAAAAACTTCGTAAAGCAGGGGCCAAGCGAATTTACCTTGCGACGGAGGTCACAGCCTTAATGGGTGATCCTTCCCAATTGGGTGTCATCATTCGCTGCGACCAACCAGTTCGATGCGAGGCGGCTCTCGCCGCTGAACCTTTACTTCCCGGGCAGATCCTCAAATCAATCGAGGGTGCCGTCTTGATGGCATTTTCGCCTCAAGGCCTGGAGGCGCTAGCCGAGATTGAAGGCCAGCCTTCGAAAAATCTCGCCGAGGCCTTGGAGTCATCACAGGATCCGCTCGGCGTGGCATCAGCCATACCTCCTGCAGTCATCGGCTTTCTTATTCAATCCGCACCGAAGGATGGATCGCCGATGTCAAAAGCAGTCAGCACACTCGTCGATCTCAAATGGTTTCGCATCGCTGGCTCGCCCCCCGATTCGAAGCTCAAAGGAGATGCAGCCTTTAATCAACCAGAGCAAGCCGCCGAGTTTGCCAAGCTGGTCAATTCAGTGGTCACTGCTGAATTCGGTGCCGGCAAAAACCTGAACCTCCTGGAAGTCGCTGAGGACCGAGTCAAACTTGTCAACCTGAACGAGAATCCACTCCGGCAGATGCTCAACAACGTTCAAATCGCTGCGCGAACTGCTGAAAACCAAAGTAGACTGAGTATGCTTGGGCTCGCCATGTTTAATTTCGAATCCGCCTATTCCACCTTTCCCCCCCAAGCTCTCGCCGACAAGACCGGTAAAAGGCTTCTCAGTTGGCGAGTACTGATTCTTCCCTTTCTGGGAGAAAAGGAACTCTACGATCAGTTTCATTTGGACGAAGCCTGGGACAGCCCACACAACCTCGCCCTCCTCGAGAAGATGCCTGAAATGTATCGCTCTGCGGGGGATATAGGTGCAAGTGAACTTAAGCCGGGATACACTCGATTCGTCGCACCATTGGCCGCCAACTCGATCATGGGCAAAGTCGGCACTCCAACTCGACTCAGAGAAGTCGCCGATGGTCTGAGCAACACCATCCTGCTTGTCCAAGCCGCCCCCTCGGCCGCAGTACCGTGGACCAAGCCCGAAGATCTCAACGTCGATTTGAACAATCCGATCTCTGGTATGCTTGGCGAAAAAGAACCTTCTTTCCTGACTCTGTTCGCCGATGGTTCATCCCGTCTGTTGGGGGCAACGGTAAATAGAGAATCGTTACTGGCCTATATCGGAAAAGATGAAGGGGCTTTGGCTCCGAACGAAGCGTCGCTCGCTAAGCCCAACCAAGATAAGGATCAAAACGACAAGTAAATTCCAAGTTTGGATGCCTCTGAGACAAGGCGAAGTCACTTGGCAAATCGAAGCGAGCCAGTTCGACCGCCCGCTTGTTAAGCCCAATCAAATGAGCGATAGCTGAGCAGCTTGACTCCAGCTCTGTTGTTTCCACAACCTCAGGCTGAAATGTAGCTGACAAAAAAAGTTCGGGGACAACCACTCGGCGAGCAATCGCCGGGTAGTTGTCCTCAACTCATTTTCCCTTCTCCTCACGCCAACCGCTTTTGCTTGCCCTCTCTCCAACCTCTCCCCTCCTCCCTCCGAGCCTCCGTGAGAGCCCTTCTTCATCTTCCTTTCCCACGGCTTTAACATCATTTCAGCTTCACCTCGACCCGCTCAATCTTTCCATCAAACCGAAATGGAGCCCGCTCGAAGTAATCCCGCGCGACCGGCGAACCGAGATCGACTCCCACATCAAAACTCTCACTTGCGGTAAACAGACCTGGAATCGTCATCTTCGGCTCCAGCTGTCCAACCTCTTTGCCATCGACCAACAAACGGATCACGGCCGGAGCCCCGGGCCGCTCGACCTTCAGCTGCGTATCGACCACGATCGTGTGCTTCCCAGCCGGCAGCTTTTCCTGCGACTTGGCGAGAAAGCGATAGACGATCATCAGGTTGTACTCGAAACAAAGCTGGCCGTTGTCGAGGTAACAGCTCAGCCCGCCGCCACTGCCGCCCAGCGCATAAAGCACGCCACTGGCATTCTCGCCGAGCTCCGCTTCAATCGTCACTGTATTGCTGTGCTTGCTGATCGGCGGAGCGATGAACTCTGGCATCCGATTGACCGATGTGTCAAAAACCCATGACTTGTATGGCGAACGCTTCATGTCCTCGGGATGAATCCGCAGCCAGATTCCCGCTCCAATCGGAAAGACCTTGTTCTGCTCTGCTTGGACCAAGAAAAGCTTTTGTAACTCAGCCAATTTCTCCGGGTTCTTCTCCGACAAGTCATTGGCCTGTGAGAAGTCGCTGCGCAGGTCGTACAGCTCCCACTTATCCTTCGCCGAATCCCACTCTCCCAATCCCTTTTGGGCATTGACCCAAGGGATCAGCGGCCCAAAGGTGCAGGCGTACCAGCCGTCGTGATAGATCCCGCGGCTCCCGTTGTTCTCAAAATACTGCGTCAGCTTGTTCTCAGGCGCATCCGCATTTTTGAAAGTCTCACGCATGCTCACGCCGTCGATCGGGTCCTGCTTAAAGCCGTTCACTTCCTGCGGCGGGCGAATTCCCAAGACATCGTAAATCGTCGGTGCGATATCGTTGACATGATGGAACTGGGAACGAACGACCTTGTCGGCAGCGATTCCCTTCGGCCAGGAGACAACCAGCGGATTGCGCGTTCCGCCGAAGTGCGACGCGACCAGCTTGGTGTGGCGGAACGGCGTGCTGCCCGCCCAAGCCCAAGCCGCGTGATACATGTTATCGGTCACCGGCGAGCCAAGTGCCTTCAGTCCGCCAAGTTCTTCCAGCGCGGCGATCTGCTGCTGAATCGTGTTCGGCACCTGGTTCTGCGCCAGCAGTTCGCTAATCGAACCGTTCTGTCCTTCCGCACTCGACCCGTTGTCGCCCCACACATAGAAAATCAGCGTGTTGTCTCGTACGCCCATCTCCTCCATCGCCGAGACTAATCGCCCGACTTGCGTATCGGTGTGCTCCGCAAAGCCGGCGTACATTTCCATCAGCCGCGTCTGGAACGCTCGCTCTGACGCGGGAATACTATCCCAGGCAGCCATCGAGTCGGCTCGGGGAGTGAGCTGAGTCTCCGGCGGAATCCAGCCCAGTTTCTTTTGCCGCTCGAAAATCTCTTCGCGGAGCTTGTCCCAGCCCGCATCAAACTTGCCGCGATACTTGTCGGCCCATTCCTGAGCCACATGATGCGGACCGTGCACGCCGCCGGGTGCCCAGT
>JBJTQD010000957.1:0-8241 GCA_046075445.1 Planctomycetota bacterium | reverse complement strand
GGATGAGTTCCCGTGATTGAATCGAAAGTGGACGGGTAACTGGAGCGTGGTCACCACCGAGCCGCTGTAGAACTCGACCGGTAATAGTTGCTCTCCAGCCTGCAATTCCGCAGGCAGGATTGCCGTCACTTCAATATCACGCCAGTTCAGCGAGCTGCTTTCGACCAGCTTTCTCGCGTCGGCTTGAAGGCTGACCTGGCAGAAGCCCCGCGGCATCCCATACTTCCGGTCGCATTGTTCTGTCAGCGTGTTGGCAAGGAGTTCGATAACCTGTCTTGCGTCCTGAAGCTCGATGCTGACTTTCTCGAAACCCGTGAGAGCGATTTGTTCCGGCTTAACGCCAGCCAGCAGCAGGCGATACTCAAGCTGCTGACGCGTAATCACGGTCCGCGGCTGCTCCATGGTCAGGACCTCCAGATCGAGAGCCCGAACCCGCTGAGACAGGAAATTGTTCTCGGCTTCGACAACCGCCACATCTCCAATCCGGAGAACGCCGTTGAAGACCGAGCGGTCTGCCTGCTCGACTTTGACTGCCACCATGTTTGGCTGACGGATTTGAAGCTGTCCCTGTGCCAATAGCGCAGAGGTTACCGGCAACCCAAGGAGGTTGGAAAGGCAGACCGCAAACAATATCCAGATACGCGTCATCATCGGTTACCTGACCAGCTGTCCAGTGTTCGAGAGCATTTCGTCGCCAGCCCGGATCGCCCGGGAGTTAATCTCGTAAGCACGTTGAGCGGTAATCAGCGACACCAGCTCGCTGACAACTTCCACATTTGAGCCTTCCACAAAGCGTTGCCGCAGGGAGCCGAAGCCCAAATCGCGAGGATTGCCAGCCAATTCAGCGCCCGATGCACCGGTCAGTGCATAGAGATTGTTTCCTTTATTCTCTAAACCCGCGGGATTGGGAAAGCGAAAGAGTTGTATCTGACCGGCAATGGTCGAGGTTCCATTCTGCAGGAAGCTGACCGCGCCATCTGGGCTGATCGTGAAGCTCTCTGCTTCAATCGGAATCGTGATTGCCGGCTCAACCGTCAAACCGTCAGCGGTTACCAGTTGTCGCTGGTCATTCAGTCCAAAGGTCCCATCCCGGGTGTAACGAATATCGCCATTGGGAAAAGTGACTTTGAAAAAGCCGTCACCTTCAATGGCAAGATGGGTATCAATTCCGGTCTCGGTCAGCACGCCCATCGTGTTGACCTTGGTGGTCCCAACTGCTCTTGTACCATTGCCGATTTGCGTACCAATGGGAGCGACTTGGCCAGTGGCCGAGAGCGCGCCGGGAGCCCGCTGGATCTCATACATCAAGTCGGCGAAGTTAATGTGACTGCGTTTGAAAGCAGTTGTATTGACGTTGGCGAGGTTATTCGCCGTGTTATCAATCAGCAACTCCTGGGCACGCATCCCAGTTGCGCTGGAGTAAAAGGCTTTGAGCATCTGTTTAGTTCCTCGATTTTTGAGTGGTGGGATAGGGTCAACTACTCAAAGTGGTGAATCAATTAACTGCGATAATTTTGCTGGGTTGTTTCCGCAATTGAACGGACCGATCGCTCCGCTGCCTCAAACAATCGCGAAGTCATGATCAGTGCGATCAATTCGGAGACTGGCTGGCCATTTGACATCTCTAAATGGCCTTGCATTACCTGCGCGTTGACCGGGACTTGTTCGAGGTTTTCAGGAGCCGCGAAGTAGACTTGGCCCTCTGGCTGCAACTTCTGGTTATCTGCAAACGCGGTGACCGCGATCTGCCCGAGTACTTGACCACGAGCCGAAACAGCTCCGCTGGGGTCGATCGTCAGTTCGCTGTCGCTAAACTGTGCATCGATGGTCAGAGGGCCACCAGCGCCGTTCAGGGCGTAGCCATCGCCATTAATCAGAGCACCGCTGTTAGGGTCGCGGTGAAAAGAGCCGGCCCGTGTATAGCGGACACCGTCGGGAGTCTGCACGGAAAAGAAGCCGTCTCCTCCCAGAGCCACATCGAGTTGACGGCCCGTGCGTTGCTTGGGACCCTCGCTGAAATCGATCGCTTTGGCAGCAACTTTTGTCCCGACTAACTGTGCGTTGTCAGGGCTGTTTCGCTCTTCCATCGCCAAAATGGCGCGACGGAAACCGTTTGAGTTGATGTTGGCGAGGTTGGAGGCAATCAACTCATGTTGCTGAGTTAAAGCATCCATCGCAGTCGCGCCAGCGTACAATCCGCGCATCATAGCCTGGTTCCATCCGTGGAATAAAAACCTCCAACCATGTTCCTCGCGACCTGCAAGTCTTGACTTAGTCGAGAGTTTTGGTTGTGAATCGATCGATCCCGCTCGCGCAGGGGCGACCCCGTATATCTCTCTATCGGCAGAATTGGTTCGGATTAGGAAAGATTTGACGGTTGTGAGGGATTTTTGTGCAGGATCATGCAAACAGATGCTTCTAAACGCTTGGTAGAGGAGAAAAAAATCTCGATTCGAGGGCGAGAAAGTCCGACACTCGGCCCGTTGCGATCCTAAGGTTTCAGGTAGCCGCCCCGGTCCGACCGGGGTTTTATTTTGATACTTGGACGTCTGAATCGCCTTGTCAGAGGACTGTAAGCAACATGTCACACGAAGCTGCACCACAAGAAGCTGATGCAAAAGCCAAAAAGAAATCCGGCCCCGGCCTAATGGTTTGGCTGGTGATCGCGATTCTGGCAATCGGCGGTGGAGTGGCAACCCCGGTGCTAGCGGCCAAGTTCCTCGGGGCAAATGAGGAGACTGAGGAAGGTCACGGAGATGGGGAGCACGGAGAAGAAGGAGAGCATGGCGAGCATGAAGAGGCTGCCGAAGACCATGCCGCAGCTGATGCCGGCGGCGGACATGGTGGAGGAGGAGGTCATGGCGGAGGGCACGGTGGTGGCCACGGAGAAGCTGCCAAGATTGTTCCCAAGTTCGGTAAGGTGAAATTTCCTAAGCCGAGTAAATATCCTGCTTTCATCGAATTTGATGAAGTCATTGTCAACCTTGACGAATCTCGCTTTAACAGATATTTGAAGGTCGTCTTCTCGCTCCAAGTGGCAGAAAACCACAAGGGTGATGTTGAAAGCCTGATTGAAGGCAAAAAAGCGATCCTCAAGAACTGGTTGATTAGCCACCTCGCTGACAAAAGCTTGGATGACATCAAAGGCAAGTTCGGACACAGCCGTTTGCGTCGCGAAATCAGCGACTACTTCAATCAGCAACTGTTCGAGGATGGAGTCGAGAGAATCCAGGATATTCTGTTCAAGGAACTGAATGTGCAATAATGGCAAAGGACTGCCCGCGATACGACTTTAAAAAACCAGGTCGAATTGATGAGCCCGTCGCGCGATATCTCCGCGCTTGGCTCCTGAGAGCCTGCACGAGCTTCCAGCAACGCTGGACTGAAATCTGCAACTCGACCATTAAGGTAACGCCTGAGCCGCTTTACGCTCAGGCGTTTTCCAATTTCCAGGAAAGCTGCGATCCAGCGAGCTTTGGGACCGCGATGCGGCTCGATTCGCTCGCTTTGAATTCTCAAGTTGTCGTCTCCCAAGTCGATCTCCTTTCGCTCGTGCTGGAACTTCTAGCCGAAGAGCTGGAGGCAAAGCCAGCTTGGCGCGAGTTGACCTCGATCGAATCAAACCTCAGCGAATTGCTGATGGAGAATTTCTGCTCATCGTTGGGGGAAAGCTGGCTGCAACTAGAGCCGCTGAACCATACCCTCGGTCCGCTCGACCCCAATCCGCAGCGAGGGCGAATGTTTGGCGGCGGCGAACCAGTCATTGTCGCTGGGATCCTTGTTCAAGCCAAAGCTGGAGCGATGCGTTTCCAGTGGATTCTGCCTCGAGCCAACCTGACGACCCAGCTGAATCAGCTTCTCGGCGAGTCTGGCAAGTCGGCGGAAAAGAAACCGGTCGACCTCCGAGCCGCAATCAGCGAAATGCCACTTGATGTGGTTGTTCGATTGGGTGAGGCGAAAATACCGATGGACGAACTGCTAGCCCTGCGTCCCGGTGCGGTTGTGGTTTTTGATCAATCAATTGGAACGCCACTGACGGCTTTGCTTGACAATCAACCACTGTTTTCGGTCTGGCCCGGCCGGCAAGGAACAAAACAGTCATTTCAGGTAGCGGAGATTATTCAGAAACGCTAGATCTACCCCCCCGTTCGTCCGCCCAAACGATTTTGGCGACCGGGATACGCGAAACTTCAGGAAGACAGACATGTCGGAAACCACTACTGAAAATCCAGCCAGCAGCCCGCCTGATTCGCCAGAGACCACAGCGTCTGGGGCAGAGCCTCAGATTTCAACGCCTGAATTTCCGCCTCTCAGTTCTGAGCCGGGGCAAAAACCCGGGCCGGAGTTCTCGCGATTTCATGATGTCCAGGTTTCTGTCGCCGCTGAGTTGGGGCGAACCCGAATTCCAATCCAGAAGCTTATGCAAATTGGACCGGGCGCGGTCGTTGAACTGAATCGCTCTATCTCCAGTCCCGTGGAGTTGATTGCCCAAGGCGTTCCGCTGGCCAGCGGAGAAGTCGTAGTTATCAACGATTGTTTTGCGATTCGGATCCTCGAGGTCTACTCGGGTTCGATGTCAGCAATGCAGTCGGGAGGTTAGCGGACAAGAATGAGGAGCGACAAACGCGTTTGAACGGGCGCGAGCCCGTGGCATGCGACTTGAATTTACATCAACCGCGCGGTAAGGATTGCTGCGCGGTTATACCCACATCCGGACCATACAGCAGCGACTTGAAGGAACGAGTCCATGAGCTGGCGAAAATTGAGACTTGCAGGAAGCACTGACGGTAACGCGGCGGCTCGCTTTCGCTGTCGTTCTGCCCGTAACCTAAGCACCGCTTTCTTCTGCGCGATCCTTATTTTGGGAGGACTCACCGCCCAAGTCGCGGGCCAGGAAAATCCACTGCGAGAGGCGGACGCCGGATATCTCCAGCAGTTGTTGCCCAGCCTCCAAAAGATTCAGGATGAATCAAGCACCGCCGGTGTCGCCGGTAATACGTCAAGTGTGCAGTTCGCTCCCCAAGGACTGCCAACTCAAGTCGGTGGCGGTGAACAGCTGGGAAGCCAATCCAACGCGGGACTCTGGCGTCCTGAACCGACGCAGCAAATGCCAACTACCCCATCGGCAGTCGACCAAACCGAAGCGAGGTTCGCGGATTCCCGTCCAAATGCACCTTGGCCGGAAGTCGGTAGCGTCTCTAACTCGGCCGTCATGACAGGAAGCGGTAAAGCCAATCCAAAGTCCCCTGCAACCACTACTAGCGGAACTGCTCTGGGAAAAGGGTCTCCCAAACAATCCGAGGGCCTCGGGAAGTTAGCCGCATTTAAGGGCGTCGAGTCGCTGAAGCTCGATTCCACGGTCGTCAAAATCGGATTGAACACCTTACTTGTGCTCGCCGCCAGCATTGGCCTCATCGTCGTAGTACGACGAACGATGCCTCGTCAGGTTCAAGCCGCGAAGAGCCCAACCGGGCGACTGCGAATCGAACAGACATTGAGCTTGGGTGGAAAAGCAGAATTGAAAGTAGTGCGCTGTGGGCTGCATCAGGTCCTCGTGGCCATCGACAACGGAGGAATCAAGTCGGTTGTTGCTTTGGAGCCATCGCTGGAGCCAGAACGGGAAAATCTCGAGCCTGCGGTTGAGAGTCAGCCACATGCGCCGCTAAAGGAACCAGTCAATATTGAGCAGTTTGTAAAGATGATTCGTGACATGGAAAGAGACTTGATGACGGCCCGACCGGGCCGATAGTTGAGAGCTGGTGGCGAGACGGTCTCGCGCCGCAAAAAATCAGAAGAGGATTGGCATGGATTGCTTGGTTCTATTGGGACAAGCCCTTGATAAAGGGGTATTCGAGCAACTCGCTCCGCCTTTGCAGGTAGCGATCTTTCTCGGTGCGCTCAGCTTTGCGATGGGGATGCTGGTGAGCGTGACTGCGTTCACACGCATCATCATCGTGCTGTCGTTTGTCCGCCGGGCACTTACCACACAAGAGATTCCTCCAAATCCTGTCATTCTCGGGCTCTCCTTGTTCCTGACTTTGTTTGTGATGGCCCCGACGATCCGCACGATTAATGAAACGGCAGTGCAGCCTTATCTGGAGGCGCAGAAACTTGCGGCGACGGCTCCCGGGGAGACTGCGGCCACTCCGGTGTTCGGCATGTCCGAGGCTTGGGAAAACACGTCCGCCGCACTTCGCACCTTCATGCTCCACAACACTCGCGAGGCAGACCTTCAGTTGTTTGTGGAATTGTCCAACTCGCCGCCACCCTCCGATCCCAATCAAATCGCACTGCAGGTCCTGATACCGGCATTCGTCGTGAGTGAATTGAAGACGGCCTTTATTATGGGCTTTTGCATCTACATCCCATTCTTGTTGATTGACTTGGTCGTTTCGACTGTCCTGATGTCCCTCGGAATGATGATGATGCCGCCCGTTGTGGTGGCAACACCGTGCAAGTTGCTATTGTTCATCCTCGTCGATGGATGGCAGCTCATTTCCCGCGCCCTCGTAACCAGTTTCGGTGGATAGGAGCGCAAACAGCGATATGTCTACCGCCGTCACTACCCCACAAACCGACAGCAATTTCGGCTTCTCCGGCCGCAGCGAAATTCTGCTGAGCGTCACCTTTCTGTTGACGCTTGTCGTCCTGTTGATTCCGCTGCCAACCGTCATTCTCGATATGCTGTTGGCAGTGAATTTGGCGGGAGCCATTTTGCTGCTGGTGGTAACCCTCAATGCCCGTAAGCCGCTGGACGTCAGCGTCTTCCCCTCGCTGCTGCTGCTTTTGACCATCTTCAGGCTGTCGTTGAATGTTGCGACAACCCGTCTCATTCTGCTTGAGGGAGATGCGGGAAAGATTGTCGCCACGTTCGGCGATTTCGTCGTCGGCGGAAATCTGGTTGTCGGGTTAGTGATCTTTGCGATCCTTGTCACGATTCAATTCATCGTGATCACCAAAGGTGCCACGCGTATCTCCGAGGTGAACGCCCGGTTTACGTTGGATGCAATGCCCGGCAAACAGATGGCTATCGATGCCGAGTTGAATATGGGAGCCATTGACGAAAAGGAAGCAAGTCGCCGGCGTCAGCAATTGACTCGAGAAGCCGAGTTTTTCGGTGCGATGGATGGTGCAAGTAAGTACGTCCGCGGCGATGCGATTGCGGGTTTGATCATCCTCGCAGTGAATATCATCGGCGGCATGGTTCGCGGAGTGATGAGCGGCCAAGGCTTTTTGGAAGCGGCTCAGTTCTACTCGATCCTTACGATCGGTGATGGATTGGTCTCGCAGATTCCTGCACTTGTGATCGCGGTCAGCGCCGGTATTCTCGTTACCAAATCTTCCTCGGAATCCAGCCTGGGGCAAGAAATCGGAATTCAAGCTGGACGGAGTTACCCGGCATTGCTGACCAGTTCCGTTATTCTGGTCCTCGTGGCATTCACTCCAGGCTTTCCCAAAATTCCTTTTTTCGCACTGGCTGGAGGAATTGCCCTCTTCGCTCAAAGCGCGAGGCGAAAACAGGCGAGCGAAAAGGCGGCCCCCCCACCTGTCGTCAAGCAAGAAGACACCACACCTCCTGAAGAGAAGAACCTTCAGCAATTCCTCCAGACCGACCGGATTGTGGTTGAGGTAGGCGCGGGCTTACTCTCGATGGTGGATCCGAAAACGGGCCCAGGCATTGCCAATTTGATCAGTAAGAAACGGGAAGAGGTTGCCCGACAATTTGGCTTCTGGGTGCCGCGAGTTCGCATCCGTGACAATCTGATGATTGATGTTTCGCAGTACCGGTTGCTGATTGGCGGTCGCGAAGTAGGTCGTGGCGAATTGCGCCCCAACGACCTTTTGGCGATCAATCCTGGCAATTTAAAGGCCGAAATTCCGGGCGAGGATACGATCGACCCTGCATTCGGGATGCCCGCGCGTTGGGTCGCCGAAACCAACCGGCGTCGAGCTGAGATGATGGGCTTCATTGTTGTCGAGGCGCCAGAGGTGTTGGCTACACACTTGATGGAAGCAGTTCGTCGGCACGCTCACGAATTACTCAACCGTGAAGATCTCCAAAAGATGCTGACCAAATTGAAGGAGTCCAGCCCGACAATTGTTGAGGAACTAAGGCCGGAAACGCTGCGCCCTTCGGTGCTTCACCAAATCCTCATCAACCTGATGCAGGAGCAGGTCCCGATTACCGCACTTGAATTGATTATCGAGGGCGCTCTGCAGTATAGCGCGACAACGAAAGAG
>JBJTQD010000956.1:0-6551 GCA_046075445.1 Planctomycetota bacterium | reverse complement strand
CCATGCACTAGCGGAATGAGGTTCTCACGATTCACGCCAGAGTATTGCAGCAAATTTTCAACGCCAGAGTCAATCGCTACGAGCGCATCGAATGAACTGGCGAGTGGGTCGACGTCGAGTTGCAGCAGTACTTTTCGTTTGGTCATGGACTCGGCCCTGATTACGTCGACGAGATTCTGGTGGAGATTGAAATGAAAAAAGGCTGGCCGCAGACCGAAGTCCGAAGCCAGCCCTTTGAATTTATCGCTTTCGGCTACCGGTGGAGAGCAATTGCAGTGGTCGCCACGCTCGGGGCGGCAATTCGGCGGGGCTGGAAACCCGTTCCTGCCGCTTGGTCACCCAACGAAGCTTTCTCGCGCAAAAAGGTCGGGAAACTTCGTGGGTGATTCCACTCGGATTTTCGGGCTTAGAAGCCGCGGAAAGGATGCACGGCGGCTTCCTTGCCAGCGATCATTTCGTCTGCCGAGGGCTTGTTGCCCATGGCATTGGCGATTGCGGCAACGGTGGCGTCGTAGTTGTACTGGTAGATCTTCTTATCGTCGGCAGCAGCTGGGTGGATGAAAACGCCGCAAACGATTACGAGGTCTTCGGTTTGATTCTTAGGAATCACGCCGGACGAAACGCTGTCCGCGACCGCCTTGGCAACTGCAGCTTGAGCAGGGCCGAACATTTGAACGGCTTGCTTCATTCCCTTGATGGTGACCTTGGTAATCATCACGGTCGCCGGCTTGACGGCGAGGTTCGGGGTCAGCACGGCGAGGAGGTTGGTGTGACCTTCGCTTTGGGTCGCCAACGCATTGGCAAAAGCGGTGCCAACAGGGCCGGCTTTGCTGCCGATCAGCAGGTCAATATGGGCAATTTCATTTCCGTCACCAGCGAGGGCTTCGCCAACAAACATCGACATGAGATACTCCTGATTCGATAATGGTTTGATCGATTTTCGGATGGGCTAGTAAGGCCGTTAGGTTACCAAACGCGGGGCAGGCTGCCAACCAGATGAGCACTCAAACGTTGCAGCTGTTGGTGGTTGGATTTTCGGCGAGATGGTTGCAGGAAAGTGCCTCTCGAGGCGGTTTGCGGAGTCGCGCCGTCGATTTTTTTGCGGATGCGGATACTGGCGAACTCGGGCCGGTCTCCAAAGTTTCAAGCTGGCGAGATGTGCCCCGCTTGGCTGCGTCATGGAAGCCCGAGGCGATTATCGTTGGTGGAGGGTTTGAGACTCAGCCTGCGATGGTGAAAAGGCTGAGGGCCGTTGCGCCGCTTTTGAACTGCTCAACAGAAAGTTGTTTAGCCAGCCGCGATCCCCGCCGCTGGAGTGCTCCGCTGGAGTCGGCAGGCCTCAGGGTCCCGCGGATGCTGGTCGAAGCCAAATCGGAGGAAATCCGTGAAGAGTCAGATCGAGGTGAGTGGCTGGTGAAAAACCGCTACTCCGCAGGCGGCAACCGTGTACGCCAGTGGAAGCGAGTCGAGGACATCCTCGCTCGAAAGGGCCGCCGTGCTCGAGGTGAATATCTTCAGCAGCGTATTGAGGGCGAGCCGTACAGTCTGCTTTTCTGGCTGCAGCCCGGCCAGCGGCTTTGCCTTGGCTTTTTTCGCCAACTGTGCGGTGAGGCATCACTGGGAGCAAAGCCCTTTCAATTCGTGGGAGCCATCGGTCCTCTGCCGGTTGATACCGAGGAGGTCGTGCTCTTCCAGCGCGTCGCTTGCACCTTGGCCGACGATCTTGGGCTGAGCGGATTGGTCGGGGTCGATTTGATTCGGTCTGCTCATGGCTTGTTTGCGATCGAGATCAATCCAAGACCGACCGCAACGGCTGAACTGTGGGAACTCGCCTTCTCAAATCAGAGCTTGGTCGGAAAACTTTGGGAGGCGCGGGCTAGTCGTTTACTCAATCCCGAGTGGATCGCCGCGGATTCGAACAACGGAATGAAAGGTAAAGCCGTCGTGTACTGGCGAGAAGAGCGACCGCTGATTGTCGACTCCCCAAGGGCCGATTTATTTCGACGAGCTTGGCTGGATGGTTGGCTTAAGGACCTGCCGGCCGAGGGAACGACGATAGAAGCCGGAGAGCCAGTAGCAACGGTCTTTGCTTCCGGCCTAAGTTGCGCAGAGGTTCGCACAAAGTTGCAATCGCGAGTCGATAACCTGCTGAAAGAATTGACCGGAGACAGCTAGTCTCCGGTCGTGAATTAATTTCGAGAAGCGTTCGCGCAGGTAACTCGAAAATTAGCCTGCCATGCGCGTGATCCGATTCAGCGGCTCTGCCGATTCGTCAGCCTCAAGAGCATAGTTCATGACGTATGCTGATTCAGTCGTATCTTCGTAGTAGTCGCGAAGCACCGAAACGGCCTTGAATCCGGCTCGCCGGAAAAACAGTTGGGCTGCGAGGTTCGACTCGCGAACTTCGAGCGTGATTCGGGTGCGGCGTTGTTGCGAGAGCTTGCTGACCAGTTTGTCGAGCATTTGACTGCCCAAACCTCGTCGCCGGAAATCGGCTCGGACTGCGAAGTTCAAGACATGCAGCAGATTGCGATTGAGTTCGTAGATCATGAAGCCGACAATTTGCTCTTCGTGTTCGGCAACCATGCCGATGCAGTTTCGCTGGCGGAGGCAGCGAATAAAGTCGTCTTCGGACCAGGGGAATTCAAAGCTTTGAGATTCAATATTGAGAACTTCGGGCATGTCCCGGCGAATCATCCAGCGGATATGGGCTCCGTTCAACAGTCCATTACCTGACGGCATACGGTTGCATCCTTTGCGAGGTTGTCGTCTTTTTGTCTCAGCGACAGGCTCTGGTTCAGGGCTCGGTGGCCGCTGGAGTTGTCGCTTGGGCTGTCGTTGGACAACCCCTCATTCGTCTCCGCAGTGATTAGCTGCGTTTCCGTTCCTGTCAGCTCGATTTTGGCCAAAAGCGTCCTGCTCTGGTCATCGCCGCGAATCTTGGAAAGCTTGCCCAAAGGCCCGCGTTACCGAAACTTGCGAAAGTGACAGCATTCGTTTCCGAGGTCGGTAAAGTATCAAAAGCCCCAGCGACTGCCAATACGAAACGGATTGGTGATAAACGTTGATTTCCCGTAGGAAAAAAAGGGTTTTTCTCAATTTCGGCGGAGGCTGAATTCGATGATGGCAATAGTCTGTTAATCGATACAGACGTTGCAGCTTCCCACTGGGTGTTCTTCGACCAGCTTCGTTTGGAAAGTTTAATTTCGGGCATGCAAGGGACTTTTGAATTCCTGCTGGGTTTTTCCGCCTTGGCCGGCCTGGTCTTGGTGTTGCTGGGACTTGCCTCGGTCCTAGAAGGAAGACGCTACGCGCGGAGACGGCGCGACCAATTTCCGCCGGAAATTTCCCGCGAATCGAAAGCCGTGATACTCATTCCCTGTCGCGGGCTAGCATTCAATTTTCGTCAACATTGCCAGACGCTTCTGGAGCAGGATCACCCCAACTTTGAGTTGCTGTTCGTCGTTGAAAACGAACAAGATGAGGCTGTCGGAACGATTCGCAACCTCATGCAAGAATACCGCATGACCCGGATGGGCCTGGTCTTCTCGGGACCAGCGGAAAACTGCAGCCAAAAAGTGCACCAGTTGCGAACTGGGCTAAAGCACTTGCCAAATAACGCGAAAGTGGTGGCTTTCATCGATAGCGACCTGCAAGTGAAAGCTCACTGGCTCCGTTGGCTTTGTGGACGTCTGGACGAACCGGGTGTGGCCGCGGCAACGGGATCCGTCTGGGCGGTGCCGCGTAAGCAGTCTTTGGTCAACAATCTCTACTGCTCGATCAGCAACTCCGTCTCCAGCCTTTATGGACCGAAGTTTGCTCCGGGTTTATGGGGGAACTGGGCTGTTAAGGTTGACCGGCTGGAGGAATCGCGAGTCGCGCAGGTCTGGAACACTGCTTTCTCTGAAACTTGGGCAGCCCAAGCCGCACTTTGCTTGAACGGCGAGCAAATTCGTTTTGAGCCGCGTAGCATTGGCGTTCGCACCGTACAAACTGATTGGCGGGCCTTGCGGCAGACGCTAGTCAGTTGGTTTAAGTCACATCAGCCTTGTTTTCCCACCGCCAGCCGCATGTTGTTGCTTGCTGGTTTGATGACGCAGGCGGGATTTTGGTTTGCCATGACCAAAGGCATAGTGAGTTTTACTGCGCAGCCCTTCAGTTCTCTCGTCTATCTCGCGCTGGCCGGGGGTATCTATGGCACAAGCGTCTTGACGGGATTGGTGCGGGGACAATTGGGCAAGCTCTACGCCGCGGATTCGAGGTTCAATCGCATGGCTCGCAGGTGGGACTGTTGGGCTTGGCCGGTCAATTCCGCTTTGATTGTCACCGGCAATCTCGCTTCACGCTTGGTTAATCGAGTCCGTTGGCAAGACCTTGTTTACCGGCTCGATGGTCTGGGGCGATTGTCGCTCGTCGGCCGGAAGCGCGTGCGATCGGCCGCCGATTCCCTCGAGGCAGAGCAAGGCGAGCGGATGTGGGGCGTTGTGAGGAACGCGGATGCCGCTCCACCGCACGGAGAAACGGCTCCTGGGGTTACCGTTCGACGCAAGGCGGCCTAAGCAGGCGTAGCTTAGACTCAGGATTGCTTGTAGTTAGCTGGCCGGTTGATTGGGCTCAGCGAAACTCTCGGCTGGGGAATTCTGTCTCCCGGACTTCGCCGAGATTATTGGCTTGCCAAACGCGATTCGAGTCGACGTCGAGCGCGGTCAGCCACTGGTTTCCGTAACAGTAGGTGTCGATGAGCACCGCGTGACCGAGGTTGCGAATCCGCCCGTCGAACTGTGGGGTGTGTCCAATGATGACCCGTTTACCCGAAAGATGCGGCGGCGGGACCTCATCGTAAATGTGCTGCCAGAAAATCAGGGCGTCGTCCTGTTCATCCAGAGGAGATTGCCAATCGTAATTGGCATGGACGAAGAGGTGGGTATCCGACTCATAATGCCTCAGGCAATGCCCCAGAAATGAGCGGTGGGAGGCTGGGATATTTTGCGGGTGATTGCCGTAACTGGCGAGGGTCGCCATGCCGCCGTGCTGCAGCCAGAAATCCATCTGCCGCCGGTTTTCGAGGCCGCTGAACATCATGATTTCATGATTGCCGATCAGGGGGATCAGATGACAGCGATTCATCTGTTCGAGCAGCAGTTCAATGACTCCAGCCGTATTTGGGCCACGGTCGACCAAGTCCCCCAAGGTGACGATCGTGTCCTGTTTCTCAGGTGCAATCGCGTTGAGCAGCGCAGCCAGCGCGGTGTCGCAACCGTGTATGTCACCAATGGCAATCGTTCTAGGCATCGTTTTCGTAAAGGCAGGCGAGACGGTTGCTCAATAAAGGAAACGCAACCGCTTAATGGAAGGCCAAGCTGTTTTGGAAACAGTATTCACAACCCGCCACAGAGGAGGAGGGCTTGGCAAAATCCTATTTTACTACCAAGCGTGCCGGATGTGGATGGGAGCGGAGAGCGCACTTCGCAAAGAACTAAGCTTAGCGGGGAATAAGTGGTTTTAGCAAATTAGGGAAAGAAGCTTGACAGGCTAATTGCTGAATCGGCGGAACGAATTCCTGATTGAAAGAGGCGTCCTGTCGCCAACGCGGTTGGCTTACCCGCCGCACCTTGCAGCAAGTAGAATAGTCGGTTGAAAGGTTGGCTCGCGATTGCTGTCGAGACGCGGCCGGCCATAAGGGTAATAACTCAAGGTGATTTTACATGGCAGAGACTGAACCCTATCGCGTCTTAGATCGGGAATTTCTTGAAGCGCGGGCCCGAATTCTCGAGCTTGGAGCGATTTTCGACCGGATGGACCGCAGTGGAACGGCAGATGCCAATGACCCGCGTCTGGAAAAGCTGCGAACTGCACTTCGTTGCGTTCTGGAGAGTAGCGGGGCAGCGGGAGTTGCGAGTCGAGCCGAACAGGTGCAATTGATTTTCTCTCGTCAATACGATGAGCAATGGCGGAAGAACTTCGGGATTTAAGTTGCTTCAATCGAGCAGTTCCGCGACCGATGTTGGTTGATTGATTTGGCTGGGAATGAGGAAGAAGGCGAGCAGATGGACTACATTGACCCGCATTTGCACATGGTTTCGCGGACGACCGACGACTATGCGCTGTTGGCACGAATGGGTTGTCGAGCGATCAGCGAGCCCGCTTTTTGGGCAGGATTCGACCGGGGAACTGCGGATGGATTTCGCGACTACTTCCGTCAATTAACGGAAGTCGAACCGCGGCGAGCGGCACAGTTTGGGATTCAGCATTTCTGTTGGCTCTGTATCAATGCGAAGGAAGCTGAGAATGTCAGCTTATCGCGCGAAGTGATTGCGATGATTCCCGAGTTTCTCGACCGACCTGGGGTTCTGGGGATCGGTGAAATTGGGTTAAACAAAAACACCAAAAACGAAGCGACTGTTTTTCTCGAACACCTCGACTTGGCGGCGAAATACAACCAGCAAGTGCTTATCCATACGCCGCATCTGGAGGATAAGTATCAGGGAACTCGGATGATTCTCGATATGTTGCAGGGGGATTCCCGTTTAGACTCGAATCGAGTCTTGGTC
>JBJTQD010000955.1:0-2029 GCA_046075445.1 Planctomycetota bacterium | reverse complement strand
ACTCCAGGGATGGACGCCGCTGCGGCGTTGCCGGAGTTGAAGATTCTGAGGGTGGCATCAGGGGCCCCGGGTGGTGGTTTGAAGAGACAGCCGAAAGGGACTCATGGGACTCATGGGACTTATTCAGAGTTGTCTCAGAGTCCCAAAGGTCCCAAAAGTCCCAGAGGTCCCATGCCTTTTTAGGCCTGTTGATGCTGCGCCTCATATAAATTTTCTGTTCTGCGCTGCGCCTGTAGTGGACTTACACTTTCCACATCCGAGGTCGCCCTCTGTCAGAACCGAACGGTTTTCTTCCGCCCCATGGAAATTACCAGAAACTTCTCTCTTATCGCAAAGCAGAAATTATTTACGACCTGACATGGATCTTTTGCCAGCGATTTCTCTCCCGCGGTGACCGCACGGTTGATCAAATGGTTCAGGCTGCTCGCTCAGGAAAGCAGAATATCGCCGAGGGAAGCATGGCTTCAGGCACTTCCAAGGAGAGCGAAATCAAACTGACCAATGTCGCTCGCTCCAGTCTGGCGGAGTTACAAATTGATTACGACGACTACCTGCGGACGCTAAACTTAAAACACTGGCGCCCTGATTCAATCGAAGCACTGTATATCCGTAAATTATCCACACGACAGGACTTTAACTTTGACTCAGTCAGACCGTTTGCAGTAACTCGACCGGCCGAGGTCGTTGCCAATATCGCGTTGTGCCTGATTCATCAGGCTACCTTCCTGCTCGAGCGTCAACTCAGAAAACTGGAAGCTGAATTCGTCGTGCACGGCGGATTGCGGGAGCGAATGACCAAAGCTCGGCTGTTGGCCCGCGGAAAATCAAATCGCGAATAAATGTTTCGCGACTTACCGAAACCTCGGACCTTACCGTCCGACGCTCTTGCGGTCCCAGGTTTGGCCGTTCTTGTACCGCTGGGCTCGGTCGCGGACGATGTCGTCCTTGCTCTCCGCTTGCACGCGGTCGAGGACTTTGGCGAACTCCTCTTTGTTGGGTTCGCGCAGATTGCGATGATGCGCCAGTTCCACCACCGCCTCTTGGGCTTGCGCCGCCAAGGCTGGTTGGTCGAGGTAAGGGATGACAAACCGCAGCGTCTCGATCGTCCGAATTGCCGGGGCGCGCTTCAACACCTGATTCCGTTCGCCGTCTTTGCTGCACAGCTGCATCACCTGTTCAAGTAGCGCCAATCGCTCAGCCGGAGTTCTCTGGTCGGGCAGCGGTGCAATCCGAATCAATGCAGCCAGTAACATCGCGTCGAGTTCTGGACGGTCCTCCTCGGCCATCAGTTCGCGCAGTTGACCCGCGACGGTCGCGTCGGGCCAATTACAGAGGGCTCGAATCCCCAGTTCATGCTCGCGCGGATTGGAACTGGCGATCCGCTCGCCAATCACTTCCAGCGAATCCTTGCCGCCGACCCTGCCGACGGTGGAGAGCAACTGTAATTGGTCGGCATCTGAGAGTTGCTTGACGGCAGCGAGCAGCGGCTTGCAGCGATCATCCGGCCCGCCACTTCGCTGGCAGACAAACATGACCGCCTTCTCAGCCGCTTCCCGCTCCTTGCCGCTTTCGGCTTTCAGCACCGCCGCGACCAATCCCGGAAGATTGTCGGCGGAAGCGAGTTGCCCCAGTGCCTTAACCGCTGCTCCGCGCAGTTCCGCGTTCTCATCCAGCGCCGCAGCGAGCAATCCGGGCACTGCATCTGACGCTTTGCGAGCGACCAGCACGTCCATCAGCACAATCCGCTGCGGAAGCTTTTGCTGCTCCATTAGTGCGGCCAAAACTTTCGATGTGCCCGCCCCGGGCAATTTTGCCAAACTCGTTTGAGCCGTCTTGCTCAGTTCCTCAGACTTCGCCGCGAGCAGACCGACCAGCAGTTCCGCATCCGCTTCGCTTCCCAAAGCTGACACAGCTTGAATCGCCGCTGCGCGAATCCCCTCAGCGGCTGATTCATCCTTGATCATCTTAAGAAGTTCCGGCTTGGCGGTCGCGTCACCGCGATCGCCAAGGGCGGCGACGAGGCTGGCTT